>DUJX01000017.1 GCA_013329575.1 Halobacteria archaeon
ACATCCATAATCTCAGGAACTTTTGCTTCGGATGCACCATATGAGAAGAACAACCGGATGGGGATGCCCAACTCGTCAAAATACTTCTTTGTAACATTGGGATATTCCGTAGTTACACGGCTACCGGGTTTTATCTCCTTCACATCGTTTATACCGGAATCTTCTGATACGGCAATAACTATCCTGACTTTATTCTTAGTCTTCTTCGAATATGGTAGCTCGGCAACCTCGATAACATCCGCACCGCTCTCTATAACCCAGTCTCTCCCTGTGATACCAATATCGAAATAGCCCAGTTCGACGTACTTTGGTATCTCTTGAGGCCGTAGTATCTTCACTCTTCCTATTCTTGGGTCGTCTATGACTGGATTATACTCTCTATCACTCCGTATGACTTCCAGGTTTGCCTCTTTGAATAATGTGAGCGTAGGTTCTTCCAAACTTCCTTTAGGTAATGCTAAATCTATCATACAATCTTCCTATTTTTTAACGCTTAAATAATGATCGCTTTTCGATACTTATACATATCTAGCAAATAATATCAAAATATACAAAGTAAAGGTTCCTATTGAGTCAAGAATAAAATGGTTTATAGACGCCAAAGGTTTCAGGCGTTCTTATTAAAAACAGTAACAAAATACCTATTAGCCTATCTGCAAAAAACAGATCTATACCTTTATCTTTATAATATCGCCTCAACGTTTTTTAAATCGTTTAAATAAATATGGGCAGAGATGCTCTGTATAGTAATACCGCCTTTTTTTGCATCAGTCTCTTTAGCAACGTATTCTAATAATTTAGACAGAGCATAGAGGTTATACGGATACGCACCGTAAAAATCGTGAGATCTGAAGACCGCTGTTAATTCCAGCCGATCTCTCAACTTGAAATCAACCAGCATCATACAAGGAACTTCTTCAGTATTAAAGTCAATAGTCGGAATCCAAGTAGTAGCAATCGCCCGTCGTGTATTTCGGTTATTATTTATCCGTTTTATTATCATATCGATCTGATCAACTAAACCATTCCAGTTTCTTAACCGTTCTCCGTACGTATAGGAAAAACCCTTGTTTTCAGGTGTTAATAAGGTATTTCCGTATTCTTTCAGCAATCTCTCTCTAATCTCTTTTGGATACTCACCAAACGGGTTTTCTATTCGCGTTATAAGATTCAATATCTCTCTCGTTCTGCTTCCTCGCTCATCATCTACTAGCAACCCTTTCTCTATTATAAGGTTTAACCCCCTTTTCCAGACATTCTTGGGTTCTACCCCGTATATGAAATAATTATTCGATCTCATATTATAAAAGACGTATAGATTTAAGAGCACTTGGTTGTACTGCAAAATCGCAGTGCGGGTTTATCACGAACCAAAGATTCGCAATATCCCACACAATTGATGCAGGAACCAAAGACTTTTGTAAGATCTCTGTTTTATTATACAGAGAATTCTTTTGCCGCCTTCTCGTCTATAAGAGCATAACCTACCAGAGGATCGTCAAAAGATATTATATTTAACCAGGCAGGATCGTCTCCGAATTCCAACACCTTTCCGCCACCCATCATCCTCATATTTTGAACATGCCGCGGACTGTTGATCGGGTCGAGTATTATCCATTTTCCGTCCATCTTATTTCCAAATTCGTCATCTTTAAGCTCGTGTCGTCCTATACCCCATCCTTCATCTTTTAGGTATACACATACATGATAGCCCGCCCAGGTAATAGATCCATCCTCGTTTTTAGTACCAATAGACGGTGCGGTACCTATCGCGACCTCGTATCCATCCATATAAAGCAGCGCTGCCAGTAAAAGAGCTTGATCTGCACATGCACCTACACCTGCTGCAACGGTCTCAGTAGGAAACCTAACCCTCTCGCTTGTGGTGGTAACCAACAGATTGAAACCAGGTATCCTGTTTGTTACTCCGCCCTCGTTGCTGGAGTGAGGAAAGAAGATATGGTCTCTGACGTAGTAGTAATATAGTTTGGCCGTGCTTAACCGGTCTAATTTTTTAAATTTTAACGTCTCGCCGGTTTGTAGTGTTATACTTTTTTTGGCCTTTAAAGGATTGGTTACGTTATCTTTCAAGTAGTTTTCAGCAAGTCTGCTTGTATTAGTCTGTAGTTTCCCTGTATCATGTACTACCATAAAGTTTCCTATCGAGAAGAAATCTTTAGCAACTTTGTCCGTATCCTTGTTCCAAGAACCAGCCAAAAGAAAACGGACAAGTTCTGGAGTATGTTTTTGTCTAAAATTGTTGTAAAATTGTTTAAGATCACTCGGTATCGGTGGTATATTCTTATCCCGTGGATCATATATCTGTTGTGCCTGTACGCTTGAGATGATAGGATAGACTGCCAATGTGATTACAAGAACCATCGATAATATCTTAAGATATTCTTTCATACTTTACATTCTTCTCCTATTGATATAAAAAATTAATCATAGTGTTACGGATAAGCAAGATTATGACTTTTTAATAAATAGTGGGTATATTTTACCGCCGATCGGGATATATATCTCATCAAAATTAATCGATCTTTAAAAAAAATCATTCAACTAATGAATCTATTTTTGCCATTATCTTTGGAAAGTAACACTACACGGCTCTCAAAAGATTCATCGGTCACTTTGTAATCTGTTTCTTTGTCAATGACATACGAAAAATTCTTTATATCCTCGTGGTCGAGCATTCTATCTCGATCCAGCCGCTGCCGAGAGTATCCCAGATGCATGTATGATTTGATCTCTATAAAATCGGGAGATGCCATGTTTATCAGAGGAACAAACTTTTCAGGCTCGGTGTTCATGCCTTTTATAACGGTTATCCTCAAGACCGTTCTGCAATCTTTCTCGCTCAAAATTTTAAACGATTTTAATACGTTATTCCACCCCTCCTTCTTGATAGGACGACATAACCTTTTATACATCTCCTCGTTGAAGGATTCAAGGGATAGATAAAGTTGCGTCGGGTTTATTTGTTCAATCACATCCGGTCTTGTCGCATTCGATACAACAAAAGTGGTCAATCCGCGCCTCTTATACTCGTCTATCAGTCTGTCTAAATAAGGATATAATGTCGGCTCGCCTATAAGGCTTATAGCAACATGTCTCGGCTCTACTGCCTCCCAATATTTTGCGATATCTGCCCGATACGATCCTTTATATCCTGTTAAAAGTCGTATCTGCTCTTTAATGGATGCATCTACTATCTCTTCTGGTGAGTCCATCCGTCCGAAAGATGTCGATAAACCGGTAGGTCTCCAGCAGATTATACAATTCTGGTTGCATCCTATATACGGAGTCATCTGGATACATCGGTGTGATGCAATCCCATAAAATTTCGATTTGTAACACTCGCCCTGGTCTATGATACTTTTTTTCAACCAATGGCAGAGTTTTACTGCGGAATGGCTATTTGATCCTATAATATGATCTCCCTGCCTTTTTAAGATCTCTTCGTATTTTTCGGTCATATTTTATTTTGTCTCTTTTTCTCTATATTTTCTAAGAGCGGTAGCCAAAACTCCGGTCTTTGCCATCACAGAACTTATCAAGATGACATCCAAAATCTCATCTCGCGTCGCACCGCACTTCAATGCTGCATCATAATGGACAGAGATGCACCCTTCAGATTTGTTAGCCACAGCCGCAGCAAGAGCAATGAGTTCAGCAGTCTTTGGATCGAGGCTCTTCGGTCGTGTGGTATAATACACGCTCAAAAGTTCTGGAATCAATACCTCTGGTCTCTTCTCCATCTCTTTGATTATAAAAGGGACCATCCCTAACTCTTCTTCTACAATTTTTTCTAAAGAATCGATCAGTTCTTCTTTATTCTTTAATACCAAATCAAACTCTTTGAAGAGTTCTTCTACCTGGGTCATATATAGAAGAATAAGTATAATGATATATATAAATTATCCAGCAATCATCGACCGATACATCAGAAATTGGGTTTTCTTCCCTCCATTCTCGCCTGAAAACCTTCCATTACTTTTTCCATATCTCCAAAGATGATACTCTGCGTTATACCCTCTATCTCGAGGGAAGTATTTTTATCCATATCCCTGCTTAGATCTATTATCTTTTTAGACAATCCTACAGCGGTTAAAGAACAGTTGTCCATAATATCCTGTGCCAATCTCCTCGCAACGTTCAGTTCCTCTCCTTCAGGTGTTACCTCATTGACCAAGTTTATTCTAAACGCCTCATCGGCAGATATGAGTTTTCCCGTCATTATAAGTTCCTTTGCCTTGATTATTCCGACCATCCTCGTCAATCGTGTTGTACCTCCAACATCAGGAATAAGACCTAATTGAACCTCTGGAATACCTATACGCGTATCTTTAGATGCTATTCTAAAATCTGCCGTTAATGCTAACTCAAGCCCCATACCTATCGTATAACCATGAACCGCACATATGACAGGTTTTTCAAGTGATTCTATCTTGTTTAAACCGTAATGCAGATCCATAAGATAATTCCTAAACCAGCTTGTCCCTTTCTCATTGATATTCTCTATAAACATCGATGGAAACTCAAAAAGATCTATTCCAGCAGAGAAAGCTCTTCCTTTTCCTGCCAAGATTACAACCTTGACTTCTGGATCTGATGCGGCGGCTAAAAAGGCATTTGATAACTCGGTCATGATTTCTGGGTTTAAAGCATTTCTCTTCTCAGGTCGATTCAAATATATCGTCATTATTTTATCTTTTTTCTCTATTAAGATGATATTACTTCCTGTTTTTTCGTCCATGCATATCTATAATAAAGACGTAACATATATTTTTTACTAATCCATTGATTATATAATTAAGAGATAAATTGTTATAAGAATGTAAGAATGGATTATTTTCAGATTAATAATATTTAAATATCAATATTGGATGGATTACAAGTTTAAAAGAGGTAAGATAATGGAATACTGGAATCCGAGATTAGAAAAAATTCCTATCAACGATCTTAAGGATATGCAATACAAGATGCTAAAGATGCTCGTATATCGGTTGTATAATTTTTCGCTGTATTATAGAAAAAAGTTCAAAGAGTGCAAGATCACTCCGGATGATATAAAAAGTCGTGAAGATGTATCAAAACTTCCTTTTACTTATAAAAAGGACTTAAGAGATAATTATCCAGACAAAATGTTTGCCGTACCACAACAGGAGATTATCCGGTATCACGTATCGTCAGGAACGACTGGAAAGCCTACCATTGTGGCATACACTCAACATGATATTAATTTATGGACGGAATCTCTTGCACGATCTCTGACGGCTTGTGGTATTGGGCGAGGAGATATAATCCAGATAAGCTACGGCTATGGGTTATTTACAGGCGGATTGGGGCTGCATTATGGCGCAGAAAAGATAGGAGCAAGCGTAATCCCGACAGGTACTGGGAATACAGAACGGCAGATCGAGCTGATGCAGG
>DUJX01000125.1:0-10865 GCA_013329575.1 Halobacteria archaeon
AAAATCTTTGATCTTTAAAACATAATATATTGATAATAAGATCTTTGAGTCTTAAATTTTTGAATTTTTTTGAATAAATAAAGATAAATAAAAGATTGTACGAACTTGGTAATCATGCGTATATATAAAGAAATTTATGTGAATATGGCACATAGAATATTGAATTATAAAGGCAAATGTGAGAACGTACATGGCCACGATATGCGTGTTCAGGTATGGATCTCAGGAGAAAAAAATAAAGATAGTGGATTATTAGTAGATTTTAAAGATATAGAAGATATTGTAAACGAGTTTGACCATTCTATTGCCTTAAATAAGAAGGACGAACTGGTATCTCATATTAAGACAAAGTTAATACTGATAGATGGAGAACCGACATGCGAGAATATATCCGAACTGTTATTTACAAATTTAGAATCTTTAAAGAGGAAAAATCCGTCTTTGGAAGTAGAAAAAGTGAGGGTATGGGAGAACCCCCGATCTTATGCAGAGTTTTATAAAAGAGAAGAGGCTAAATATCTGTGAGTTTTTTATCTCTCATCAGGGCGAGGGCAGACTGATCGGAGAATTGATGTATTTTATACGGTTGGGCGGATGTAACCTCTCTTGTTCATGGTGCGACACCAATTATGCTAAGAACGATTTTAAAGAGATATCCATACCTGATATAATCAAAAAAGTAATAGCGGACGGATGGAATAACGGCCGATGGATATGTATAACCGGAGGAGAACCATTGATGCAGGAAGAGACCGGATTTTTAATAGACCAATTACTAAAAGAAGATTATAAGATTATATTGGAGACTAACGGGAGTTATCCCATCGATTCTTTAAACAGTTTTAAAAAAATCATGATCAGTATGGATATCAAGTGTCCAAGTTCAGGCGAAGAGAGGAGAAATCTGTTCTCCAATATCCATCTTTTAGAAGAGAAGGATCAGCTGAAGTTTGTAATAGATTCGGAAGAGGATTATCTGTATGCAGTAGATATAATAAACAGGTATAAACCGGGATGCGTATGTATATTCCAACCGCAGCTCGGAAGTAATGACCCAAAAAAGTTCGGATGGTTGTTTGACAGATGTAAAGCGGATCTTTTAAACGTAAGAGTCATATTACAACAGCATAAAATAATATACGGGGATGTTAGAGGTGTTTGAGAATAAAAAAGCCGTTGTTCTGTTATCGGGTGGATTGGATAGCAGTACTCTGGCATACTATGTCAAAAATATGGGCTATGATCTCTATCCGATCTCGTTTGATTATGGACAGAAGAGCCGGCGGGAATTAGACGCATCGATAAAGATCGGTCGGTCGCTCGGTGTGAAGGATCATAAGTTTATAAAGATCGATCTTAAAAGTATCGGTGGTTCTGCATTAACATCGGATATAGACGTACCAAAAACGGGTGATTTAGATAATAAAAGACAAGAGATATCCGATAAGAAGGATATCCCAATTACATACGTTCCAGCGAGAAATACTATATTCCTGTCGATAGCGCTTGCATATGCAGAAGTGATCGATGCTGATGTTATTTTTTATGGGGCAAACTGTATAGATTATTCGGGGTATCCCGATTGCAGGCCTGAATTTATCGATGCGTTTAATAATCTTGCTAAATGGGGCACTAAAAAAGGAGTAGAAGGAAAAACGATCGAGATTGAGGCACCATTCTTATTTTATACAAAAAAAGATATCGTAAAAACGGCATTGGATTTAGGCGTTCCAATCGAAGAGACTTGGAGTTGTTATGATGATGGAGACGAGCCATGTGGGCGGTGTGACTCCTGTATTATACGACAAAAGGCCATAGATGAGGTAAACGCAGAGATCAGGAACGAGAAAAAGAACAGATAACGTATTATTCGAAAAAAGCCTACTATGACAGTCTACCTTGAATTACATACTATCCCATAAAAGACCAATTTTATCAAGATTTATTGAAATTAGTTCAAAAGTTGGTCTCTTATCAAAAAGCAACGTTATATAAGCGACCAGAACTCTTCATCGTTTATTATTTTTTTTAAGACAAGCCCTTTTGTCCAAAGGCTATTCAAACTTTTTTCTATAGTATACGGCGATAGATCTAAGATATCGCTTATATCTCGTGCGGTATATTCTTTATTAGATATCAAACTCAGAATATGCTTCTCTTCTTCTGTCAAATCGTCTATATCGTTTATATAATCATACAACTCATTTGATAGACTGGCAATACGAGATTCAATCTGGTGGATAGTAGAATTCAGGTAGTCTTCAATATCGATCAATTTATTTATCTCTCGCGCGAGATACTTAACTTTTAAAATATCCTCTCTCTTACCGGGACCAAGAACACTTCTTACATCGTCGGGAATATCATTCCTATCAAGATCCCCATTAAAATTTTTAGAACCTGATACGAGATCAAACGGTATATACTCTTCTCCTAACAACCTTATATCCAATGGAACGATATTTATTCCAACTCTGTGTGTTGTAATAACCATGTTTAGATAAATATCGCTTGAAATCTTAAAATATTTTCTATTCTGATCCATATAATAGTACTCTATAATACCTGCATCTTCTAAAAGTTCTAAATGTCGTATTACTGCTTTTGGTGCTATGTTTAATCTTTCAGATATTTCTGTTACATAACAAGGTTTATTAGAGAGTAGTCTGATAATCTCTCGTCTAGTCTTATTTCCTAATATATCCAAAAGTTCCGAGACATCGATCATATTCACTAACAACATGTTAGTATTATTATAATATATACTTTTCTATAATACGCTCCCTTAATAATGATGCCGTTTAAATTTAAAATCATAATTTTGATTGTTCTTTAATTTATTTCAATAATTTTTAATACAAAAATAAATTATAAATAATTATGAATAAAACTTATACAGATCTATGTGATATATTAGGAGTAAGATACCCTATAATACAAGGTGCCATGGCATGGGTTGCAACGGCTGAATTATCGTCTGCAGTATCTAATGCAGGTGGTCTCGGTATATTAAGCCCCGTAACTACGAGAGGATTAGTAGAAGAGATCGAGATCTCTAAAAGATTGACGAAAAATCCTTTTGGTGTCAATATACCCGTAATGAGCCCAAATTCTGACGAAGTTGTAAAGATTGTAATATCCGAAGAGATACCGATTGTTACCACATCCGTCGGAGATCCGAATAAATTTACTTCTATCCTTCAAAGAGAGGGAATAAAGGTTATTCATGTGGTTACAAACATAAAACATGCTAAAAAGGCTGAATATGCAGGTGTCGATGCTGTTGTGGCTATGGGTACAGAGGCTGGTGGTCATGTAGGAAGAGAGGAGATAACAACATCCGTATTGGTCCAGAATATAGTAGATAACGTAAAAATTCCTGTTATTGCCGCAGGCGGTATCATAAATTCGGACAATCTCTTATCGGTTTTTACGCTCGGGGCAGAAGGCGTCCAATGTGGAACACGGTTTATTGCGACGGAAGAATGTATCGCCCATAAAAATTACAAGAGAGCGATCATAAATGCAGAGACGGACTCGACAAAGATTATTGCGAGGGATATAGTTCCGGCCAGAGTGGTAAAGAACAAATTTTCCGAATGGTTTTAGGGATTGACAATGGAAGAAAAAACTAATAATTCCCTCTTCGACATAAGTTTTGCAAAATCTGCCATATTGGATGGAGATATAGAAAACGGGGCTATTTGGGCAGGACAAAATGTTGGCATGATTAAAGAAATAACAGAAGTAAAAGACGTCATAGAAGAGATGAAAGACGGATGGAGAAAATATTTAGAAATTTATTAGTTCTTTCATAATATCTCTTGCGATAATTATATTTTTCGTATTTTAGACATCATTGCGACATCTTAATAAAAAACGCTCGAATAATGATGGATCACTCAAAGCATGCAGGTGCATATAGTTTGCGATGATATTATCTCGGAAGAAGCCGTCTTTTCCGTCTTTTATCCCCTTTCCTCGTATCAACCGGTATGCAAAATCCTCATCGCATGATATTTGAGAATAATGAAACTCATGACCTCTTATTAAGTAATTTTTGGGTGCAATTATAGTATCTGAAACAGTTTCAGCAACAGTATAACCAATCGATTGTAATCTGTCAGTCATCTTTGCTTCTGCGTTAAAAATGCAGCACATATCTCTTGATTCCAACTTTTTTAAGAGATAAAGCATACCACCACACTCTGCATATATAGGTATCTCACTCTTTCTAATCTGGTCTCGTATCTTCTCGTTCTCTTCTAATTGATTGGCAAACAGTTCGGGATATCCGCCGCCGATATATAACCCATCAACATCGGGCAGTTCGTCCATTAACGGAGAAAAAAACACTAGATCAGCACCCCGTTCTTTAAAAAAATCAAGATTATCTTGATAATAAAAAAAGAACGCTTTATCCAGTGCAACACCAATCTTTACGTTTGAAAAGCTCTTATCTGTTTTTTTTAAGATATTTATTTTACTACTATTTGCGGACGACTCTATCGTAGATAACTCGTATAACTTATCCAGATCTAAAAATTTGCTTATTTCATCGAGTATTGCCGTATCAAACGGTTCTTCATCTGGGTTAACCAAGCCGAGATGCCGTTCAGACATTTTAAAATACTCTTTTTTTGGTATCGCTCCTATAAATTCCACACCTGCCATCTTTGCAGCCTCTTTTAGCATCCTTAGATGCCCTTCTCCGCCAATTTTGTTGAATATTACACCACTTATGTTTAAATTTTTATCCAGGTTTTTAAAGCCGTGCAGTATCGCAGCAGCGCTGTATGATAATCTTCCTCCGTCTATGACGAGGATGACAGGAGAGCCTATTATCTTGGCAATATGGGCAGTGCTTCCATAAAAATCCGGTCCTAACCCATCGAATAATCCCATTACTCCCTCTATTATTGCAATATCAAAATTCTTAGAGTAAAAAGAGGATGATATGGTATCTTCCGACAGTAAAAACGAGTCTAAGTTATATGACGGCTTGCCTGTGACGGCTTTATGATATAGAGGATCGATAAAATCTGGACCCACCTTAAACGATTGTAAATTCTTGTCTTTTAATGAGTGAAGTAATGCTAATGTTATTATAGTCTTTCCAACTCCGCTGCTCGTTCCACCTATTACTAAACTTTTTTTCATCGTTATAGTATTACTTCGCTCTTTTTTAACAAAACTATTTTTTCCTGTGTCTCATTTTATCTCTAAGCTTTTTCTGCTTATGTTTTCTCATTTTGGCTCGTTTTCTTTTTCTTCCACATGGCATTGTATGATCCACCTCTTTATTTCAATTATTATCGATCGTCACTCTTTTATTATATCTACTATATAAATTTTGATAGGTGATCTAATCTATCCGTTGTTATCTTTATTTAAACGGATACTAAAAAAGGTTGTAGGCAAAACATTAAGAATATTAAGCAAAAATTAACATCATCTACAATATAATTCTATCACTATCCGTATGATAAAAAGGGGTTAATTATGGCTAAAAAAGAATTTATACGAGATTTAAAAGTAGATCTGCTCAGTAGTGGGGTAAGAATTTCCACAGAGGATAAAGGAAGAAAAGGTGGTGCAGGTCCTGCAGGATCAAAAAACATAATAATTGAAGATACTGTGGCAAACGTGCCTACTTTTGCACAATTTGTAGCAAATTCTCCATATACTCTCGATATAGATGGAGATAAAGGAGTTCTAAAAAGGTTTAATGAGAGGATAACAGACGTAAAGATACCACAGCCGAGGTTCTACAAGTTACAAACGAGAGAAGGCATTCCTTATAACAAGATTGCTCTTTTGCACGGAGCAGATTGTCTGGCTACAACCGTGGTTCAACATTGTGTCTATTGGGACACTCCTCTTAGATGCAAATTCTGTGGAATTGAGTTATCGAAGGGATCTACACTCGATATCAAGAGACCTGAAGATATTGCAGAGGTAGCCGAGGCTGCCAAAAGATTGGATGACGTTAAACATGTTACTCTGACGATAGGAACTTTAAAAGAGAGTAATGAGGTAGAGATACTCGGTGAGTGTGTGGCTGCAATTAAAGAGATCGCTAAAATACCCGTTCATGTCCAATTTGAGCCATTAAAGGACCTTAAACAGATGGAAGATCTCTATGCAAAAGGCGTGGATACTGTAGGGATACATGTAGAGTCTTTTGATAAAGAGATATTGAAGAATGTTGCACCGGCCAAGGCAAAGATTGGATTTGACCGATATTTAAAAGCACTAAAATATGCTGTAAACGTTTTTGGCGAGAACCAAGTGAGTAGCTTTATAATAATCGGTTTAGGCGAGAGCGACGAGTCTGTAATTGAAGGATGCAAGACTTTAGCCGAGATGGGAGTCTATCCGTTTGTAGTCCCAATAAGTCCGATTCCTGGATCGTATATGGAAGATGCTGTACCGCCATCGTCTGAAAGAATGAAAAAAATATATGAATCTGTTGCATCTATCCTCAATAGAGAAAACTTATCATGGAAGAAGAATAAAGCAGGCTGTGTCAGATGTAGAGCCTGTTCTGCATTGGACGTATTTGAATAATTCAAATGATGATCTATGGAGATCGGATCTAAAAAATTTAAAAGATGTCTATGGTAAGATTCTAAACTATATATTTATATATTATATAATTATTTATTAAAGATAAAGTTAAATAAGACAATTTACCGTTTATATTTAGATGAAAAAGAGCATAGAAGAAATAAATCAAAAAATATCGGAAGGATGCGCCAGAGTAGTTACGGCTGAAGAGATGCCTAACATTGTTAAAGAGTTGGGATTAGAAGATGCGACGAAAGAGATTGATGTTGTTACGACAGGTACTTTTGGGGCGATGTGTTCTTCTGGGGCTTTTTTGAATTTTGGTCATTCCGATCCTCCAATTAAGATGCAGCGAATTTTTCTGAACGATGTTGAAGCATTTGCTGGAATTGCTGCGGTAGATGCTTATATCGGCGCCACTCAACAGGCAAGAGGTCCTAAATTGGAATATGGTGGGGGTCATGTCATCGAAGATTTGGTAGGTGGAAAAGAGATTGAATTAAAGGCAGAATCTTACGGAACAGATTGTTATCCTCTCAAAAGTCTTGAAACAGAGATTACAATAGATGATTTAAATCAAGCGACTATGATCAATCCACGGAATGGTTATCAAAAGTATAATGCAGCTACTAATTCTAGCGATAGAATATATTATACTTATATGGGTCCATTGTTTCCTAATTTTGAAAATATCTCTTATTCTGGTTCTGGGATATTGTCTCCTCTTTCCAATGATCCCGAATATAGAACTATTGGAATAGGTACAAGAATATTTTTAGGCGGAGCAAAAGGTTATGTAATCGGGGAAGGAACACAGCACGACCCTGAAAATGGGTTTGGCACTCTTATGGTACGAGGCGATCTTAAAGAGATGAATACCAACTTCATTCGAGGTGCAAAAATATACAAGTACGGAATATCGCTCTATGTTGGTTTGGGGATACCTATTCCTATCCTCGATGAAAATATGACAAAGGCGACTGCTATAGAAGATAAAGATATCGTGACAAATCTGGTTGATTATGGTATTCAACGGAGAGATAGACCTAAATTAAGAAAGATATCGTATGAAGAGTTAAAATCCGGGTGTGTTGATCTGGACGGTAAAGAGGTTAAGACGTTCCCAATGTCGAGTTATTTTAAGGCAAAAGAGGTTGCAGAAAAATTAAAGGAAGATATTATACAAGGATCATTTAAATTATCTCTACCAGTTGAACCGCTTCCAAGATACGGAGAAGTTAAGCCGATGTATCAGAAAAAAGTAAATCCAATGGTAAAGGATTTAATGTCCAAAAAAGTGGTTTTTGTAAGGGAAGATATCCAGATAGAGGAAGCGGCAAAAGTTTTGATCAAGAATGGAATAGACCATCTACCAGTTGTATCCGAATCGGGCAGATTGGTCGGTATAATCACTTCGTGGGATATAGCAAAATCTGTTGCGAAAGGTAGTTCGCATAAAAAAGTCAGTGATATAATGAGTAAAAATGTTGTTTGTATAGGTCCAGATGACCTCGTAGACGTTGCGGCTAGAAGATTGGAACAATACAATATCTCTGCAATGCCTGTCGTAAATCCAAACAAAGAGATCGTAGGTATGATATCCAGCTCTGATTTAAGCAAATTGGTTAGGAGTTGATAATATGAAGATGAGAATTCAGATTCCAGCTAATCTTGTCAGAAAACCGATTGTTTCTGATATAGTCTTGAAGACCAACGTATTGATCAACTTGGAGAAAGTAAATATCGAGGCAAACAAGGCTGATATGGTGGTAGATGTCAAAGATAGATGGGAAGATGTAAAAAAAGCATTTGAAGAGCGGGGTATCAGTGTAGATCTACTGAAAGAACCAATAAAAAGAAGATTAGATCGTTGTGTTATGTGCGGTATCTGCTCTACTATCTGTCCTGTCGGTGTCTTTAAAATATCGGATGACTGGGAAGTCCAGATAGATTCGTCAAAATGTATAATCTGCAAAAATTGCATAAATCTTTGTCCAACCGAGGCTCTCTCCGTCGATTATTAAAGTAACGTATGAAGGTAAAATTTAATATCAAAGAGACGAATGTAGCGATAATATCTACCGAAGAAAAATATATCGATATAGCAAAAAAAGCGATAATCTCTGCCAGAATGGATTTAGAAGGTTTCATAAGCCGAGATCCTTTCTTTCGTATAACATTTGAGCCTTATCCGCCATCAAAAGATATGCCTGATGTAGTGAGAAGAATGGTATCTGCATCGGGAAAGGTTGGAACCGGACCGATGTCTGCGGTTGCTGGAACGATTGCCTGGCTGGCTGTAGAAGAGATGAAAGCCGCCGGAGCAGGATATGCCATAGTGGATAACGGCGGAGATATCGCAGTCTTGAACGATAAAGTATGTTACGTTGGGATTTATGCTGGATCGTCCCCAATCAGCTGTAAGTACGCGTTCGAGATAGAACCGCGTAATGATATCCTTGGCATATGTACATCATCCGGCAGGGTGGGTCCATCGATAAGTTTGGGAGACGCCGATGCCGTAACAGTCTTTTCAAAAGACGTCTCTTTGGCAGACGCAGCGGCGACCGCTTTTGGTAACCTTATCCAGAGCGATTTCGATTATGATATCAAAAAAATAGAAAGTATTATCTATGAAAATGATGAGATAATAGGATCGCTGGTAGTGCGGGATGAAAAAGTAGCGTTCATAGGCAATATTCCTCAGATCGTCGGTGCAGATGTAAGCGAAGAACTTATCACAAAGCCGTATTAAATAGCATATTGGCAAAGCATGGCATTAGGTTGGTGAGAATAGTATTAATTTTTGGGATTGGTGATTTCATATATGGTTACTACTCTTGAATATACAGAGATTTTGGATATTTTAAGGATACTGGCAACTTTTGTTTTATTGGTATTCTGTTCCTATTCAGACATAAGATGGAGAAAGGTCACGAATAAGGTCTGGATTCCTTTTGTACTGATAGGAATTATTCTTGCAGTCGTAGAATTTTCAATAAATTTTGATCTCGCTCGAATTGTTTGGTATGTTATATCGTTCGTTATAGTCTTCTTCGCATCATACTTTATATTTGCAATAGGCGGATTTGGCGGAGCGGATGCAAAACTGTTCATCTTTCTCTCTGTTTTGTTCACTCATTATCCTTCTATTCTTAGTAAATATCCGTTAATGCCTTTAGAACCGGCGCTTGCGATAAGTCCGTCTATCGGAGCGCTTGCAGTAGCTCCCTCTATTGGTGTGTACCCTCTCACAATCTTTCCTTTGACGGTATTGGTTAACACTTTTATCGTGTCTATAGCCGTGCCGGTATCTATACTGATCTATAACTTAATAAAACTTCCAAAAGACCAGAGAAGCGATAAAGGATACTATATGTTCATGTGTCTAAAGATCAAGAGAGAGAAGATAGATGAAGTTAAGATGAGAGTCATGGATGAGGATGATAATTATGCATGGGTCTCGCCTAAAATACCTTTGATGGTCTTTATAACTGTTGGTTTCATTATAGCGTTGATCTATGGCGATCTGATCTATGGAATAATATCCTTATTCATTTGACATTTGACTTTAAAGTATCTTTAAACAATTTTTAAATCAATGACGGTATAAAACAAAACTACTGACAGTTAAAATGGAAAGATATATAATACATACCAGAATCTTTACCTACTAACTTAGACCGATTAGACTTATCAAATAACGGCTATAAAAGTAAAAATACATCTAAATAGGAGGTTTTGAAGATGGTTATCAAGAGATTAGATGAGATAGACGAAGAGACAGCAATAGATGTTGCAAAGTACATGTTAGCATCTATGATAACGGCACCTAAGACGAAGGGTGTCAATGATTTGACCGTTTCTATGGTATATGGTGATGATTTAAACAGACTCTCCGATAAGATGAGATCATTATCTGAGAATGGAGACAAAAATTATATACGAGATGCAAAAGGTGTCGATGATGCTTTAGTAGTGGTGTTAATCGGCATAAAAGAGTCAAGATATGCAGGGCTAGATTGTGGCGCGTGCGGTTTCGATTGTAAAGGCGTAGTAGAGAATAGACGAAAAGGAAAGGATTTTTATGGTCCTATCTGTGCTTTAAAACTCGTAGATATGGGTATCGCGATAGGTTCTGCCGTGAAGATTGCAAGTATGTTCAATATAGATAATAGAATAATGTACAGGATAGGTGCTGCCGCGTTACAGATCGGACAGATAGACGGAGATATCGCGCTTGGTATACCTCTTACCATTATGGGAAAAAACCCGTTCTTCGATAGAAGATAGAT
>DUJX01000125.1:10899-12123 GCA_013329575.1 Halobacteria archaeon
TTATTATTATTTATACATTTTAAGAGTAGATATATTGCGATACATTGGGTTATTACTGCGTATATCGTTACAATTATTATACTTATATCATAATTGATGAAAAATCCATAGACTACACCGCCGATAAGAAGTCCTAGCCCATATATCGTGTTGAATATACCGTATGCCGTACCCCGTGATTCCAATGGTGCCACATCCGTAATTACAGCCCTATAAACCGATTCTTGCATTCCAAGAACGATACCGAATAATATGGACGCGATAAATATCGTGTATAAAGTCTGACCAATCATGGCTATTATAGAAGTAAATGCAGTAAGGATGAAAGGAATTATCAACGATTTTATGCCTATTTTATCGTAGTAATACCCGGCAGGATAAGCTACCAAGGCATCTACGCCCATGATTACAGCGAATATTATAGGTCCCAGCCATATCAGTTCGGCAGGCAGAATCTGTCCTGCTTCAAAGATGATCAATAATATGTTTATCAGACCTATAACGCTTACGAAGACCGAAAGAGAATATATGTAAAAATTCTTGTTCAATCTGCCCCTTTTTACACCTGTTTTTATTATATCTTGCCTATTCTCTTCCATGACAGGAAGATTCTCAATATTTCTATATGCATACCCCAAGACTAACAACAATACTATGAACGGTATGAACAGTACTCCAAATATACTGGTATAACCTACAGCAGATGATACTAACAACCCGATAACCACCGGTCCGGCTATCGCACCGATCTGGTCCAAAGTCTCGTGTATACCGAATGCTTTGCCTGATCCGACGCCTTTGCTTACCATTGAGAGAATGGCATCTCTCGATGGGGATCTTAATGCCTTACCTACTCTTTCGGTCATTATCAGACTTATCGCCATACCTAACTGCCATCTATCGGGTAAAAAGGTTACAAAAGCCAAGAACGGTATGGATATAATCAAAAAATATCCCAAAAATGTAAAAAGCCAGTATCTCTGGGTAACATCCGCCCAATAACCTGCCAGAAGCCGGATAGCATAACCAAAAAAGTCCCCAAGTCCGCCTACGGCTCCTATTATTATGGCAGATGCGCCTAAAGATCCCAAAAAATATGGTATTATCGATCTTCCGCCTTCATAGATGATATCCCCCATCAAGCTTACTATGCCCAAAAGAACGATCGATAGATAGGCAGTCTTCTTGGTACGTTTTTCCATTCTGTCTAAAAATAGATGATTA
>DUJX01000107.1 GCA_013329575.1 Halobacteria archaeon
GTGATAAACATCTTGCTGCCGTTTAATATCCACGTATCGCCCTCTTTCTCTGCATGCGTTGTTGTACAACCGGCAACATCGCTGCCCGCATTCGGTTCGGTGATAGCTATTCCCATTATCGCATCACCGATAGGAACAGGTGCAAGGTACTTCTCTTTCTGCATCTCGTCTCCGTGTTCGATAAGAACCTCTGATCCAAGTGTTACAGAGAGAATGAACCCTATTCCTGGGTCAGCTCGGGTAAACTCTTCCATAATGAAAGCATGGTCGAGAAATCCCAGTCCGCCACCGTTGTACTCTTCTGGTATGTAACAACCGATAAAACCAAGTTTGCAGGCTTTCTTCCATATATCCATAGGGAAAGTCTGCTCTCTATCCAGTTTTCTTGCTAAATCTGGATCAAATTCTCCCTCTGCAAACTCCTTTGCTGCATTTCTCAAGTCTTCTTGTTCTTGAGTTAGTTCAAAATCCATATTATTGCACCTTTTTATTTATCTCAAAAATAAACTAATCATACAACCAATCTTGGCATAATTACACTAACATGTCCCGCCGCAAATCTCTTCTATATCATCCCTAAGTTTAGGAAGTTTTGCAGGTATAAACAATCGTCCAGGATCTATTATCTTTCTTAATAAGACCAACTCCTTGTATTTCGGCTTTTTTGTAACTCCTTTATGCATGCCGACATTCAGTTCAAAATCGCACTCTTTTTGGACATCCTCGATTGTTACCCCCGGATGTGTTGTATCTAGATACATCTCTCCTTTATCATCAAACCTGAATACTGCCATATTGGATATTACTGCCGACGGTCCGTTATTTGCATATTGTTTAGGATATACCTCTCTCTTTGGAACCCAGGTCTCTCTCTCTATATCCCAGACCTGCCAGCCGGGCGTTGTGGTATAACTATTCCGCTCAACAAACCGCCTTTTCTCCTGTACCATTATGAAGACTGTTCTTTTTGCGAGAGTACCTATGTCTGGATTTCCTCCACCGCCGGGAAGCCTACGCGATGGAGAATGATAATCACCTATTACGGTACAGTTAATCCCTCCATACTTATCGATGGCGGCTCCGCCTAAGAATCCGAGGGTTACCAATCCTCTCTGTAGATAAAATCCAAAAGTCTCGGTTAATCCTCCTAACTGAGACGCCATATACGCTGCCCTTTGATCCCCTACACTAGCAGGAATGTGTACCGCTTTACCGTCAAACATACCTGCCTCATATACTACGACTGCTTTTGGTGCATATAGAAATTGTGCGGCTAATATCCCTACCATCGGTAGGCCCGTTCCGGCAAATACTATGTCGTCATTTTTAACCTCTCTTGCAGCAGCAATGGCTAAAAACTCGTTCAATGTATATTCTTTTGGATCCGCTTCCTCATCTGGTATTAAATCAAGTCTGCTTATATCGAATGTCATTTTTATCTTCTCCATTGTAATGGCATATATATTTCTGGAGGTAGTACTTCCCCCCGTTTGTTCTTTAAACTATATCCTAAGAACCTATTTGCGGTAAGACTAGATAATCGGTATCCACCAATCTTATCCATAACATCTTTCCAATCTTTTGGTGTATAAACCCATTCTTCCAGCCATTTGTTCATCATCTCCTCATCTCTCTGGATTCTATCCGCTTCTCGCATAGCGACGGGATCATAATCATAATAATAAGGGACCTGTGTTGGATAAGCTCCCCATGGTATCTCTACCAAAACATCTACTTTTGAGAACGGGACTAAATTCATCTGAGGTTGTTCTCTAAGCGATATCTCTGGAACCACCTCTTCGCATGTTACTATCAGTGTCTTACATGCAAATGCGAGTTCCTTATCATAACCGGTAAGTCCTTCCACCCGTACGGTTCCTTCATCACCAACCTTTTGTGCATGGATCACACCCACTTCCGGCTGTAATGCTGGAACTACTGGAACTTTTCCTTGATCATAAAACGGGTCTTCGATCATTGCATACTTCTTTTTAGGGAAAAGTTTACCATCTCGTAAATTGTTCTCCCCTAATATATCATATTTGAAAATTTCAGAGCCCATGCCGCCCCAATACGGCATAAATGGTACTCCCAACGCTCCTGCCAATAATCTCATCTGCATCTGGCCGTGAGCATAGTCTTCTACCAGCATACTCTTGGTTTTAAGACACCTGTCAGCATTTAAGTCCAATTTTGCAAAGATTTCTCCGCAGCCTACCCAAGAATCCTCTTTTACTCTTATAGCATTTGTTGCATGAAGAAGCCATGTAGAAAAGCCAGAATTTACCATCGGGTTTATAAGATTTTTGTATCCTTGTCTAACGATCTCCCATGCAAATGCCATCGGTTCTCTTACAAAACCAGTAAAACCGCCGAACATTATCTGTGTTCCATCTTGTATATAAGACGCGACTGCATCTTCTAACGATAATTTTCGCATGTCTTTTGTTCCTCCACTATTTATTTACAATTGTTATTTTCTTTTTTATATTTATCATTATATTTAGACTATTTTCATGTATTTATTAATTTTGATAGTGAGCAAAAATTTTGTTCGGTATATTTCATTAAAATCATAAAGTATATTAATAACTATTATACCATATATTATTAATGACAAATAAAGAGAAAAACGTTACAAATAAAGAAGGATGGCATAAAGAGTATGTAAAACCATTATTGGAGACATATGGAGAGAGAAAAGATAACTTTAAAACGTTATCGGGAATAGATGTGGATAGGCTTTATACACCGGAAGACATCGCAAATATAGAATATGACAAAGATATAAGTTATCCAGGAGTCTATCCATTCACGAGAGGTCCATACCCTACTATGTACCGTGGTAGAATTTGGACATACAGAATGTTTTCAGGATTCGGTCTTGCTGAAGATACGAACAAAAGATGGCACATGCTTTTAAAGGATGGAGAGACAGGATTAAGCACTGCTTTTGATTTTCCTACGTTGATGGGCAGAGATTCTGATGATCCTTTGGCTATGGGCGAGGTCGGAAAATGTGGTGTTGCGATAGATACTTTTGAAGATTTTGAAAGACTCTTTGAGGGAATAAGAACGGACAAGGTCAGCAGCTCATTCACGATAAATCCTCCTGCTGCTGTCATTTATGGCATGTATAACGCACTGGCAGATGTTCAAGGTGTTGATAGAAAGATTCTGAGGGGAACCATACAGAACGATATGTTAAAGGAGTTTCATGCCCAAAACACGCTGGTACTTCCTCCGCGTCCGTCTCTAAAGATAATAGGTGATATATTTGAATTTGGTGTTGATACAAACCCGAAATTCAATCTGATAAGCATATCTGGATACCATATCCGAGAGGCTGGTTCTACGGCAGTACAAGAATTGGCTTTCACCTTGGCCGACGGAATGGCTTACGTGGTATTGGCTAAAGAGCGAGGCATCGATCTAAATAGGATAGGACCGCAGCTATCTTTCTTCTTTAACAGCCACAACGACTTTTTTGAAGAGATAGCAAAATTTAGGGCAGCTAGAAGAATTTGGGCAAGGTTTATGCGTGAGGAGATGAGGACGACCAATCCGGAAGCGTGGAAATTGAAATTTCATACACAGACGGCAGGCTGTAGTCTGACTGCGCAGCAACCGTTGAACAATATTACTAGGACCACGATACAAGCACTCGCTGCCGTTCTTGGCGGGACACAATCTCTTCATACAAACTCGTTCGATGAGGCGTGGGCTCTTCCCAGCGATGAAGCGGCGAGAGTGGCTTTAAGAACTCAGCAGATAATTGCTTACGAGAGCAACATTGCTAATACCATAGATCCATTGTCAGGGTCTTATTTCGTTGAGAATTTGACCAGCTGGATGGAAGAGAAGGCATTAGAGTACATCGATTATATCAAAGAGATGGGTGACGGTAATATCTTGGAAGGAGAATTTGTTGGCATAGACCAAGAATATTTTATTAAAGAGATCGGAGATTCGGCTTATGAAGATCAAAGAAACATAGAAGAGAAAAAAAGGATTGTAGTTGGAGTGAACGAGTTTACTTTGGAGGATGAAAGACTTACCGTTCCTTTGTTGCAGATCAACGAAGAAGAATTAAGAAGGATACAGATTGAGCGAATAGAAGAGATAAAAGAGAGAAGAGATACAAAGGAAGTAGAGTCTGCATTGGAAGAGATCCAGACCGCGGCAGACGAGGATAAAAATGTAATGCCTCCGATAATAAGAGCTATAAAGGCTTTGGCAACGGAAGGAGAGATAGTGGGTGTATTAAAAAATGTCTATGGTATTTGGGCTAAACCAACCTTACTTTAAATGAATGGTGATCTAAAAATGAATATGGTGCTTAATAGAAACAAAATTAAAGTCTTAGTAGCAAAGCCAGGACTTGATGGGCATGATAGAGGTGCAAGAGTACTATGCAGGTTTCTCAGAGATTCGGGTTATGAGGTGATCTATACGGGATTGCACAAAACTGCCGAAGAGGTTGCTAATGCGGCGTTACAGGAAGATGTAGATGTTTTGGGAATGAGTTTCCTTTCAGGTGCCCATGAAAGCTATGTTCCGAGAATTTTGGATATTCTTAAAAAGAATGGGGTGGATTTGAACGATATGGTGATCTTGGTCGGTGGAACGATTCCCGAAGAACAATTCAAAAAGATGATAGATCTCGGTGTAGATGGAGTGTTTATTCCAGGTGCACCGATGGATGAGATATCTGACTTCATAGATTTGAAGATAAAAGAGAAACGGGATAAAAGCAGCGATCAGCATTATTTTGTTGGTACTAAACTAATAAAGGCAGAAGATCTTGTTTAAACAAGATGGATAAATGGAGTAAAATAAAAAATGATGGTGCAAGATATAATAGACGGTATCAAGAATAAGGATATAAAAAGTCTTGCGAGAGCAATATCGTGGATTGAAAAAGAGAGAGAAGAAGGAATAGAACTGATAAGGAATATCTATCCGTATCAAAAAGAGGAGACACATATAATTGGAATAACCGGGTTTGCGGGAGTAGGAAAAAGCACTTTGTCAAGCCGAATAATCGAAAAATACAGATCTATGGGGAAGACTGTTGGAGTGGTAGCCATAGATCCATCCAGCCCGTTTACCGGGGGGGCATTGTTGGGGGATAGGCTCCGGTTGGGTAGTTTAAGTCTTGGAAGTAGTATGTGGACAGATCCAGGTGTTTTCTACAGGAGCGTGAGCAATAGGGGCAGGATGGGCGGATTATCGAGGATGACCGGGGATATAATTACTATAATGAGCGTATTCGGATTTGATAAGATAATCATCGAGACGGTTGGTGCCGGTCAATCGGAGGTTGATGTTATAAAGGTTGCGGATACTTCCGTGGTCGTCTTGATGCCGGGCATGGGAGACAGAGTTCAGTTTGCAAAAGCTGGTATTTTAGAGATAGCTGATATCTTTGTAGTGAACAAATCTGATCTCGTTGGTGCGGAGAGAGTACGACAGTTCTTGGAAGAGATGCTAAATTTTACAGATTATAGAAAGGGCGAAAGACGAGACGGTACATCTGAAGAATGGAAGATACCTATCGTGATGACCATCGGAGAATACAACAATCTAAAAGGGATAGACGAACTGGTCCAAAAGATCGACGAGCATTTTGATTATTTAGTCAGTACGGGCAGATTAAAAGAGGTCCGAAAAAAGAGGGCTAAAAGCGAGATAGAGACGCTTGTAAGCGATATTGTGGTCAGTCTATGTTATAAAAATCATAGTGTTGATCTCGATGAATTCGCTAAAAAAGTTTCAAATAAGAAGATAGATCAATATACAGCGGCTGAGAAGATTATAGAAAAGACTATGACCGAGAACGATATAGTTAATCTAAATACGAGCCATTATCTATGAGATATAAAATTTATAAACATCCTATCATCTATCTTTCTTCTCCATCCCATTTTTTCTTTATTAGAAGAATAAATAATAAAATAATAAAAATATAAAAACTAAAAGCAGTTTGGTAATTTAAAAATTACCCTTTATGTTTAAGAATGGTTTAATACTCTATTCCAGCCCGACTTTCTACTCCTTTATCATAATAATGCTTTATAACCTCTATCTTGCTGACCAAATCGGCTTTTTGAATGAGCAAGTCTATCCTACCATGATCACCTCGGCCCGTCAAAACCACCTCCGTTTTTTCAGGTTTTTTATCTAATAAATCTATTACTTCCTCCTCTTTTAAAAATCCGTCTCTTATAGATATTATAATCTCATCAAGCACGATAAGATCATAATCTTCCTCTTTGAAGAGTCTTTCGATGAATTCAATGCCTTTCAAGCATTCTTTTCTAAGTTCCTCGTTTGTTACATCGGTATAAAAATGAGGATGCTTCTCTGCAAAACCGTATATCTTAACGCCTAATCTTTCTAACACTTTTAGCTCGTTATAACCCCATCTATTCGGCACCTTATGAAAATATACCCAGCATACTCTAAGATCATGACCTATCGCTCTTACTGCCAATCCCACCGCCGCGGTCGTCTTACCCTTTCCAGGACCGGTGTATATTTGAATTAATCCTTTTTCCATATTTATCATCTATTAATGTTCAATTGTTATATTTAATTCTATTCATACTTATTAAAAATTTTAATAAAAATTATATTTTATTATTGATAGACTGTAAATGACCCAGATTGAAATAATGAACTCTGATTTTGGCTTATAAATCTCATAATCTTTTACCAATAATCTTTACGTAGCAATCAAATTGTACAACAGATCTACCAATCGTTCAACGAGATTATGGGTCAATCCTTTATATAGTCCTATGGTTTCACCTATACACAGCGTTATTGCTCCAAATACTCCAAACAATTCACTAATGATCCCTATACAGAGAAGAGATAACAGAACAGGTAGACAACAGAAGGGCATGCTCGTTATAATTCCTGACAGTGGTAGTGAAGAGCAGACGATGTTAAATAGTATTAAAGGCATTGCGCAGATTACAGCGATAAATCCTGGTATAATGCTAGGAATCCCGTAGATAAAAGCACCGACTATTCCCTGCTCAAATGGAGTAAGGCCGAAGAACACATCTTCTGATATATAATCAAGATAAAGATCCATTTTAATAACCTTTTATATTTTAATCATATGTTATATTATCTTGTATTTATTAATATTTTTTATAATCAAATACCTTTTTATATAGATGTTATACTATAAAACTAGTTTGTAACAGAGAAATATATAAAAAGGGAATGTTTAATGGATATATCATCATCGTTTATCGGTTCAGATGTCTTTTCATTGGTAATTTTGCCTATATGTATTTTTTTTGCCAGAATTTGCGATGTATCGCTTGGAACAATAAGAATTATCTATCTATCCAAAGGATTTAAAACGATAGCACCGCTCATTGGTTTTTTTGAGATACTGATATGGCTTCTCGCAATAACCCAGATTATGCAAAATCTTGATAATGTCGTCTGTTATCTTGCATATGCCGGTGGTTACGCGTTAGGAAACTTTGTAGGAATGAGTATAGAGGAAAGATTGGCTATAGGGAATATAGTCATAGAGATAATTACACAGAAAAATGCAGATGATTTGATACAGTATTTTAAATCAATCGGATGTAGATTTACTACGGTCGATGGTCATGGCGCGATCGGTCCTGTAAAAATTATATATAGCGTTATAGATCGTAAAAACCTTTCAAATACCGTAAATATCGTAAAAATGTTTAATCCTAACGCGTTTTATACTGTTGAAGATGTCAAGTTTGTGCATGAGGTAGTAAAACCATTAAATGGGGAGAGCCGGCATAACAAATATCAAAAGAAGTTGTTTAGATTACTAAAAAAGACAAAATAAATATATAAATTTTATATAATCATTATATATTATACTACTAATATAAACTGATCTATGAGGAAAATATCGAATATATCCATCGTTTTTGTAGTATTAGTAGCATTAGTATTGGTGCTGCTCTCTAATTTTGTTTATGTATTGGTATCAGATGATACAGATAAACAGAGAGGGACCATTGATGTAGAAGGAGTGGGCTATGCGACTGCCGTTCCGGATATTGCAGAATTATCTATTTCAGTCGAGACACAGGATATGCAGTTAACCGTGGCACAAAAAGAGGCATCTGATATAATGAACTCAGTCTTTAAATCCTTGAATAACAACGGTGTATCCGATAACGATATCCAGACTATCGGTTACTCGATATCGCCCATCTGGGTATGGAATCCCGATAAAAAGATAAGCGAATTCAAGGGATATGGTGTTGAAAATGATATAAGAGTAAAGATAAGAGATATAGAACGGACTGGCGATATAATAGACGATGCGGTTATTGCAGGAGGTAACAATATACGGATAGGCGGCATAAATTTTACCGTTGGAGACTTTAACGTATATCTCGATAAAGCGAGAGAGGATGCCGTGATAAATGCAAAAAATAAAGCAAGAATGTTGGCAGATATGAGCGGCGTTGAGCTCGGATCACCAATAAGAATAACTATAGATGAGAATATTCCAGAAATACGCAGTAAAAGTCTTGCTTTTCGAGAGATGAGCCAATCTACACCGATCAGTGCAGGAGAGACGAGTATCCGCGTATCGGTCAATATCATCTACGAAATAAATTAAAAAACGATAAAAGCGAGACATACTCCCTAGCGTACAGCAATACTAACAGCCGTATCTTTTTTTCTATTTTTACATATATTTTTTATATATTCACTTAGAAAATGCCCTGGCCGGGAATTGAACCCGGATCTCTGGCTCCGCAGGCCAAAAGGATAATCCATTACCCCACCAGGGCTAAGTTTTAAAATACCTGCATTGAAACGATGTTGTTACAGATCGTCAAACCATCTTGCATCCTTAGTTATCTTCTTCTTAAAAAACTTACCTCTATCATTTGGATCTTTTGCCTGATGATACTTGAAATACATATCGTCATTTATCGTACCGACTATCTCTATCTTTCCCGTCTTATGTGACATCACATACCTAAACCGTTTTCCAAATCCATCCAGCCTGTTCTTTGTCTCTCTTATGATCCGGTATCCCTTTATTAGTGGTACTTGAAAATGTGTTACTCTCTTCACCGGCCGGCATTGGAATACATAATAAGGGCTGACGCCGATACTCACCAATCTCTTCATCAATTCAGCCAAGACTTCTGGATTGTCGTTAACTCCTTTAAGAAGAACCGATTGGTTGTTAACTAACACGTTAGATCTCAATAACAGATCTATTGCAGATATAGATTCTTCAGTGATCTCATTAGGATGATTGAACTGAGTAACGATATAAATCCGTCTGTTAGGCACAGAAAACTCTTTAAAGACCGATAGCAGCTCGTCATCGGTCGATATTCTTTCTGGAAGAGTAACAGGTATCTTTGTACCGAATCTGATAAAATAAAGATGGTCTATCTCTGAAAGCATCTCTAAGAATTTTCTGATTATCTCTGTAGGTAGTGTCAACGGGTCTCCACCGCTTATAAGCACGTTACTTATCTCTTTATGCTTTTTAATATAATCTGCGGCATCACTAAAATTTTGAATAATCTCTCTGCCCGACAATCCTACCATTCTCTTTCTGAAACAGTACCTGCAATAGGCGGCACATTTGTTTGTGGATAAGATCAGTGCTGTTTGTGGGTATTTATGTTGAAGACCTATCATCTTTGTATTATCCGCCTCGCCGCTCGTGTCGTAATATCCTGAAGGATCCAGTTCTTCTACAGATGGGATGATCATCCTACGTATAGGATCGTTTGGATCATCCTTGTTGATAAGGGATAGATAATATCTGCTTATACTCATGGGATGTTTAGCTATCACCTTTTTCAACGATTTTTTCTCTTCCTTAGATAGTTTTATATAACGATCTAACTCCTCGACCGTGTCAATCGTTTGATCGAGCATATAGTCCAAAGACATAGATAACACCTCCTTATATCTTTTAAAATTTTTTTAATAGGTCGTCATGCTCATCATCGAGTCGTAGTTGTATCAAAAGAAGCACCAGAATTTTATCGTGATGAGATTTTTATCCAATTTTATCCGATTTTTTTAAGATTTTTGAACTATTTTATAAATCCTACCTCTCAAAACATTACATGACAATAACTCATTTAACTAATCCTTATTAAAAGTATCGAAATATTTATAAATAGTATCTTCGCTTATCATTATCACGTTGAGAGAGAAGAAGGGCGGCTGCCGGTACCTATTATGGTGCTGAGGAAAGTCCCTCCACTATATAAAAACGCGAATATGCGAAAGCATATTACCCGAGAGGGTAGGCTATGGCACAGACACGATACGCCTGCACGGAAGATGACTATGATGTGGCAGATTAAATCTTAATCTTCTAATACGGTCTTTCTATAACGAAAGACAAGATCAAGTCTTGAAAACGGATGTTCTTTCACTCCTATGTAGAATAAACCTACACCGTAGATAAATGCAGTTTCAGCTTTATGCTGAAGAGGAGTATCTCGAATCAAAGATTTGAGGTTTACAAATCTACGATTTGTAATAAAGAACTGAAGGTTTTTAATTTAAAAAGCCACTGAGGATCCGTTGCAGAAACGCTGAAACGGCGAATCCTCGCGAGTGAAAGTCGTTAGGACGATTAGACAAATGCCGCCGAAACAGAAGGGGGCTTACTCTCTTCACTCTCAACTATAAACTACTTAAAAACAAGGAGGTTTTATTTTATGCCAACAGCTCCTGCTACGATAAACCAGATAGCTAACGCATGCAAGCATCTATTTAAAATATGCCGATTTTAAAATTTTAAAATAATCTGTTTAAAAAAATAAAACAGTTAGTTAAATTGCATAAACGTTTAAAATATTTTTATTATTTCTGATTATAAAAACTGTTTTTGGACATTTTTAAGTATGTATAAAAATCATAAAATCAGTAATATGCTAATGCTAACTTTCTGCCTAATTTTTTATCGATCAGATCTTATTGAGATGCTCCGGACGGGATTTGAACCCGTGTCGTAGGATTGAGAGCCCTACATGATTGGCCGAGCTACACTACCGGAGCGATTTTTTTATGATGTTACGTATGCCAATAACATTGACGTTCATTACTTAAATCCGTTACTCTATTTAAAACTTTTTGTATATTATACGATTATCATACCTTGCATGAATCGTTTAAAAACGGTATATAAAAAATGTATATGTATAGAATTATGTGCAGAATAATTCTATAGCTGGAAATGACAGCCCATCTTTTATATCGTCAGAAGAGCCGTCCCATAATTTTTTGTATTCATTATAAAAGAAGTAGAATACATCTTTGTCTAACATTTTACCGAGGGGCAGAAAGTCTTCGATAGTAATCTTCCAATATTTTTTTCTGTCACCGTTGCCTTTAG
This sequence comes from Halobacteria archaeon, assembly GCA_013329575.1. GTDB lineage: Archaea > Halobacteriota > Methanoliparia > Methanoliparales > Methanoliparaceae > Methanoliparum > Methanoliparum sp8915u. Next base: position 11,408 of record DUJX01000107.1, read on the forward strand.
AATCTATATATCTTGTCGAATCAAGCCGATCCGAAAGTTTTAATATTATTGCATCATTTCCAATCATCTGTATCTTTTCAATATAGTTTTCTCTATCTTCCGTCTTCTCCCGTGTAAGGCTCCATACAAGATCTGCAACTCTCTTTCCGAATTTATCCATTATCTCGTCTATGGTAGCAATAGTTCCCTTTTGTTCAAGCGTATCGTGTAACAATGCCGCTATTATAAGATCGTTCTCTTTTATGCCTAGTTCATCAGATATTATTAAAGAAGTTCTCAATGGATGAGCTATATGTACACACTCAGCATATCTTAACGATTCTATTATCCTGTTTTTATTCTCGAGATTATCGACCAGTTTATAGAACCGCTCATTAAAGATCTCTTTCTCAAATAACTTTACACTGAAAAGCTTGCCAAATTCTATTATATCTCCAACATCTCCACAAAAACTATTAAAGAGGCTCTCTCGTCTCGATAAAAGTTTATCTACGTACTTGTCTCTATACTTATTTAATTCGGACGGGACATTTATCTGTTCGATAAAATTCTTCAAAACGTCAATATCATGGATGTCGCCCATCAGTTGCTGCAATTGTTGCATTTTATCGATTATATCTTTGTTTATGAACGGAAATAAAGGTTCTATAATCTCTGCGGTATATCTAAGCCTTTTTAAGGCTATTCTCATCTTGTGTAAAAAAAACTCATCACCTTTGATCGCATCGTCTTTATACGAGTAAAAATCTTCGAATAGTTCGGTTAAAATATTCAAAACCGCATCTTTGTTATCCCTCGGCACGTTTACATCCTTTAACTTGTTTTTAATCTTGGATATAGGGAAATCTCTGATCTCTTGAAAGACTATTACCTCTTTTCTTCCTATCTCTCTATTGATGACCTCTTCACAAATTTTTATAAAATCGTCATCCTCTCTCTCTCTGATTTTATTTAATAATTGAAGCTGGACATGATAATCTCTGAGATCGCTCGTCGATCTCATCAATCTTTTAAGATCTTTTACCTTGATTTTTTCATCTGACAACGAACTTACAAGAGATAATACTGCATTCAACCTTCGTGTGGCTACTCTTAAATCATGAAGCGAATCGGCGGTTATTTCTCTTTTTGTATCTTCTAACCTCTCAAAAAAGATATTTACTCTATCTTCAAACATCTGTTTGATTATGTAACTCATAGTAACAACAACCCCCTTTATTTTTGAATAAAATCTATCTTTTTTAAAATATTTTGAAAACTAAACGATTTTTTTTTTGTATTGTTATCTTTATCATTTATTTGCAAAAAATGTGCTATTTGTTCTCTTAAATCATGTTGTACTTCTTCTACTGATCTGTTTCCATTAATGTTTATGAATCCATACTTTTCTGCCATAAAACGAAATTCGTTGTGTATTTTTTCCTGATATACCATAAAACTGTCGAATATATTATCTGCCAATCCAATATCTTGCCCCGATTCCCAGTAATCCAGCCGTCCTTTCTCCTCAAAATTACGTTCGACCAATATCTGTGGATCGACATCTAGATAAAAGATAAGGTCTGGCACCAAGGCAATGCTGTATATATCTTCCAGCCATTCTCTCTCTAATCCCCGTACGACACCTCTCGCAATCAGCGTGAATATATACCGATCTGCAAGCACGATGGCGCCAGCTTTTATATTTGGAATTATTACATTTTCAAGTTGATCTGCAAAATCGGTAGCATAGAATAACTCGTATGTTATTTTTCCGAGGGTATTCCCCTCTTTGGCTTTTGAAAGCTCATTACTTACCAGATTAGATCGCCTTAATCCAACGTTTGCCGTTGCATAACCGTTTATTCCAAGCCAATAAGTCAAAAAACTTATCTGAGTAGATCTGCCTGAACCATCGGCGCCCTCTATTACGACTAATTTGCCATCGTACGTTTTATCATCTTTCAGATAAGGAATACCGTTGCTATAAAATCTCATAACATGCCCCGTCTGTCCAATCGTACAATATTCAGGTTTTTATATCTAAAATCATAGAGATCTATCTTTTTAGAGACAATCTCTCTTATTCTGTCCTGTTGCTCTTTTATAGACCGTGTAGCGTCTATCACTTCAAAATTAAACTCTTTGATAATTCTTTCATACTCTTCAGATATCTTATTCTGAAATATCTTGAAACTCTCTTTAGGATCGATAGAAAATCCCATATCCATTCCAGCCTCATAAAATTTAATCCTGCTTCTACCACTTAAGACTCTTCCAAGTGCCACTTCTAATGGTAATTTAAAGAAAAAAGAGATATGCGGCTCTATTGCAAAATTATACGCTTTTCTTACCCATTCTTTGTCACAACCACGCACAACATCTCTTGCAAATGCCGTATATGTGTATCTATCCGCAAGAACGATATATCCTGCTTTCAATTGAGGGAATATCATCTCTTCATATCTATCTGCAAAATCGGTAGAATGTAGCAGACTGAATGTGGTGGGCGTAAACATTTGTTTCTTCTTACCTCTTCGTGTTGCACTCTTGACCAATTCCGAACTGTTCCATTCGGTAAAGGATACCTTTATCCCCTGTGCTTCCAACCATTTTCTTAATAAAGAGACCTGGGTAGATTTGCCCGACCCGTCAAGCCCTTCAACCACTATCAATCTACCATTGACCTCGGTATTATCTTTCATAATCAACACGTCACATGTAATATAACGTTTATCTCTTTAAACTCATCCTCATTAAGTTTATTCAAAAAATCAACCGCATCGGGTGTTTTTAAAATCTTTAATTTTACACCACGTTCTTCTGCCTCTTTTTTTAAATCATCTGATATTGGGAGAGCACCATAATAACCAGTACCTATTACAAGAGTTTTACAATTCCATGGTATATCCTCTTCTCTGGTTAAAGGAGTATGTCCATCAAACTCGTCTTTATATTTCTTTGATATTTTTTTATCCCTTTTAAATATTTTACCTTTTTCTAACACTATATCTTTTTTATACTCTATGCCGTCTATAATTATAGAACCAAAATTAATAGCTTTTATCTCCATCTAATATAGAAGATATCAACATTATATAAAAATTTTTCGTTTTATTTTTTATAATGTTTTAATCAATATTTATATCTAAATTAAAATAAATAATTTTTTATAATATAATCGGCTAATCGATCACAATGAGACGAGTCGAGTTTTTTAGTCAGAATAGAAGATTGGTCGGTGTATTTCATCAGGTAAAAAATAAGGAAAAGGCGCCGGTGGTTATCACATCTCACGGACTCGAGAGTTATAAGGATAGTGATAAATACCTTCGGATAGCAGAGCGATTTACTATTGATTTTTCTGTATTTAGGTTTGATTTCAGTGGATGTGGTGAGAGCGAGGGTGATATGACCGAAGATCTGCCAAACAGGATATACGATCTTATAGCAGCGATCGATCTTATGAAGAAACAGCCTTACGTCGATCCAGACAGGATAGGATTATTAGGAAGTAGTATGGGTGGCTATCTATCGATTTTAGCAGCAAATAAAGAGAAGATCGGCGCAGTAGTGACGTGGTCTGCTCCGTATATACTAGAGTTAAACCTAGACGGGCTTGATGAGAGATCTTTAGCATCTCTTAAGATCGATGCTAGAAACATAATAAAAAAAATTAAATCACCTATTCTGTTAATCCATGGTGATAAGGACGATATAGTCCCTTTGAGCCATGCAGTAGAACTTTATAAAAATGCAAACACACCTAAAGAGCTAAAAATCATTAAAGGTGCAGATCATAGATTTTTAAACGTAGCATATCGTGAAGAGGCGATTAATCTAAGTCTTGAATGGTTTAAACGGTATCTATAATAGATATATAGATCACAGATATCATCTATCGGTGAGGTAATAATCGATGAGATAGAGACGATTCAAGCCGTATTCTCTGGCTAAATTTATCGTAATATAGAAACCTCACTCGTATGTTAAAAATCATCTTTTTATATACTACTTTGATAACGAAATTTATAAAAACGATTTATGACTAAATTAAAAATCTTTTATCTTAGTCTTACATTCATCTATGATAGATAAAAAATTTTTTAGTATGAATGCGGTACCGCCCCATATCGTCTCCCCGTCATATCTCCATTCGATGGTATCCACATTATCTAAAAAGAACGATAAAGGCACAATTATAATTCGTTGTACCTCTGTATTATTTATGATGAAATTATATGGATATGGAATAATTCCAACGAATGGAGTAACTATAAACGATGACGATACCGTCCTTATATCGTCCAATACGCCCAATACATTGACATCGTGCGGTTTTAGCCCGATCTCTTCATGACTTTCTCTTAATGCGGTATCCTTCAAATCTTCGTTATTCTCTCGCGCCCCACCAGGAAAAGATATTTCTCCTTTGTGATAGGTAAGATTCTCGGTCCTTTTAATAAAAAGTACGTTATAATCATCGTCCTTTTTAAAAAGAGGGACCAGTACAGCAGATTGTCTTAAACTATTGTCCGATATTAAATCTCTCTTTCTATCCGCAAGAATCTCTTTAAAAATATACATCTCTTTAAATAGTAGTATTTAGTAATATTTATGGTTTATGGTATACAGATCAATATAAGAATTTTTGAAATATCTACCGATCCAAGTATTCAGGGCTCGTGTGGTAACGGATATCCTATTGGGCTTCGGACCCAATGATCCGGGTTCGATTCCCGGCGAGCCCATTATTATACGACTATTTTATTAAAAAATATTACATCCAAACGTCTATTTATTTATTAAGATTAAAATTTAATTTGATAATAAATATAATAAAGTTTAAATNNTAATGAATAAATATACACAAAAATGGTGAATAATATGAAAAAGATAGCTGCTTTGGTATTGGTGGTAGTCTTTCTCTTCAGTCCTTTTGTTTATCTTGTTCCGGACGTTTCGGCAAAAGATACTCCTTCTCAAAAGAGTGTTTCGAGTAACGATGGTTGGGTTAATACGATAAACGGGAGACAACTTGAATTTATTCCAGAGCTCGAAGAATATTGTTGGATAATGGAAAGGCCTCCATATGAACCACATGATAAAATAGCTCTTCGAGAGTTAGTAAAAAGTGGAACAAAACCTATTGGAACTATTTTTATCTTTCCAGGCACTTGGTCGAGCGGTGAACAATTGACATCCGATGACCTATATCTCACTTATCTGGATAGTATAAATGCGGACAACGATAAACGAAATAAACTAAGAGAGAAAGTAAAGAGCCGTTCTATAGCTCATTACCTTGCATTAAGAGGATGGGATGTCTATACGATGGATTATCGTACCCATTACGTCACTGATGATTATGCACCGGCAGATCTTGATTTTATGAAAGACTGGGGCTGGAAGATGTACGTAGATGATGCAAAATTGGCAGTTGACAAAGCTAAAGAAGTCTCTGGTGAGGATAAACTATTTATTGGGGGTGAAAGTTTCGGAGGAATTCTGGCAATGAATTATTCGGCTCAATACTGGCAGGATGATGTCAAAGGAATAGTTCTGTTAGATGGTGGTAACGGGGGAAAGATAGAACCAATGGAATCAGTATCTAATTTGATGCCTGATATAACGGTTTGTTCAAGTTTGATGGGTTGTTGTACCCCTATATATGGATCGTTACCTCTCGGAATACCGGCTCTCGGATCTATCGCAGATGTTGCATTATTCAATGTATTACCCGTGACGGGCATGGAGATGTACGCATTAGATCTTGCAATGGATATGGGACCATTAACTCCCATACTGTCTCAAGTTTTTGATTTAGAAGAGGAACTTAGTCGGTCTTTAGGATACCCTGTGGGCATTTATGCATATAGTACACCCCATTTTCCAGAAGTACGAAAATATGCTATCTCACACCCGCTGGGTACTCCTATAGATCCTGTTACCGGTCAAAGACTGAAACCATATAACAATCCTGTGACGGGCGAGCCTATCGATAGTTATCTTGACTGGGCTGCCGCTCAAATGTACTTGGTACTGATGCCGGGTATATTCACGAATGTTTATGAAGGATACAACGATTCGGAATCTCTTGCTTATGTTGTTGAGACTTTTGATAGATACTGGCCGCTTGAAGTTTACATAGAACTGATAGGAGATATAACAAGACCCGGGTATAATACGGACAGTGGTGTCTGGAACAGGGATTATTTCAACTATTATGCACATTACGATGAAATAGACGTTCCGTTGATTGCTTTTATAAGTACTGGGTTGGGTGAAAGGCTTTTTGGATCATTTAATCCCGGTATAAAGAATGCAGATGCTACAGGGTATACACTTGCCGAATGGGGACATCTCGATGTATATGTGGGAACCTATAACTATACAATGGTAAACGAGCCCACATACAAATGGCTGATGGACCATTTAAATTAATGGAGCGATAAAAAAAACAGGCAATATTAGTCTTCCAATAGGTTTAAAAATTAATATTTATTCTCTTTTTTTCTTTTAAGGTTTTTAAGTTATATTTCTTCCTCTTTTTGCTATTCCCGATGCTATTAAATGGGCTATTCTTACCGGTTCAGGAATAATCGAGTTAACAGAGAATTTTTTTATAACAAACTCGCAATCTTCGTTCTTATCAAACCCTGCCATTTGATAAAAGATCTTATTTCCATTATAAAAAAAGGCGTTTATATCGCCACAGTTTTTTATTATTGCCACTCTTTTATCCTTCTCTGCCAAATTATCCAATGCAGTATCTATCTTATCAAAATCCGGTCGTCTTCTCATGATTGCTATCACTGGAATACCCGTCTCCTCATACAACAACTTTATATCTACAAAATTGAACCCACCGACGGTTATCCCGTCCAGCATGATCACTTTTATCTGTTTTAGGTAGGTTGAGTCTATAATCATATCTCTTATCTTATCATTGGCATCGAACCCATCGATATGTATCTCGGATGATACGACCCCCTCTAAAACATGTTTACCTCTTAGTATAACGCCTATCAATATAGAGTATGCATCATCGAGAAAGGCATCATCTATACCAATAACTCTTATATTTTCTTTAAATCTCATTTAGTAACGAATGATTTGTTAAAAGAAGATCTAAAATCCGACAACTCATCTAACAAACTATTACACGTATCTAACAAGACCTTTACTGGATCTGATCCGTCTGTCTTTAAATAAAGGAGAGGGTCGCTTGAATATGGAAACCTTATATTGTAAACCGCTTCTAAAACACGTTTATCTCTTAATAAGGCATCCTGAAGAAAATTCAATAAAGTATCACCCTCCCCTCTAATCTCTACCGTTAATTCTCTATCCGTCCGGTCAAATACTTTTAATTCCACTAAAACACCCCACTACCATAATCTTCGGATACTTTTCGCTGGTATGAAGTGTTGCATCTTGGACATTTTAGTCCCTTCCCTTTCTTATCTAACGTTTCCCCACAAACAGGACAGAATGCCTTTATAACTCCCAGGTTTTTATCGGATGTCGTTAATCTTATCGGGTTATCGCTTATCACCTTTGCTTTTACGATATCACCGACGTTAAATGCTTTGTCTATCGTCTTTATATATGTAGATTGTATATTCGATATATGTATAGTCCCTTCAACGTTTGCAGACCTATTCTCGTATCCTTTTACTCGTTCTATGCTCAAGACAGCAAACGAGTTTTTTAAAAGGATGATCCTACCGAGAACTATCGAGTCTGGTTTTATCTCTGGTGGGGCTATAACCAGGGGTTGTACGTCTATCTTATGCAATTTATCGTCTAATCTTACAATACCCATAACAGAGGAACAGATCCCTCCCTCATTGTTGTAAGTGTTGCTTCCAGGTACATATTCCTCTGTAGTGCATATGAAATCGCCTGGAAGTACGATTTTTTCCTCAACATCTATTCTTTTCTCCATCTAATCACCTCATATAAATTATATAAATTATAATCCAGTATTAAAACCGAGTTTATGCCAAAATCTATCTTTCTATCTTTTAAACCAAGTTTCAACGCTGAAACCTGCATATGTTAACATCTATCTCTTTAACATCCTTTC
>DUJX01000155.1 GCA_013329575.1 Halobacteria archaeon
TAACTCCCGGCGCCGTATCAAAGAATAGATAATCCATCTTATCTTTTAAAGCATCTCTTCCGTTGAGTATTTTGTTGAGTATCTTCATCTGTTTGGTTCTATCAGCCTTCATCGATTCTTTTATGTGCTTTATATCCGGAGAGGCAAATGCCAGATACAGGTTATCATTGAAACCCTCTATATTTACCAAGACATCCTCTATAGTTCTACATCGTTCTTCGAGGTAATCATTTATGTAATACCTCGGTTTGACACCAAAATAAGACAGTAATGCCGGAGATCTTAGATCAAAATCGACCAAACAAATTTTTTTACCCATACTTGCCAAATACTCCGCCAAATTAAGCGTAATACTCGTCTTACCCGTTCCGCCTCTATATGAATGTATTGTTACAGTCTTCATTTTTAATAAACCTCNNCTCTTTAGGAAAATAAAAAATAACTTTTCTGCCTTCTCTTCTTTTTTGGATGTATCCATACCTGACCAGCTGGTTGAGATAAGCACTCTCTATCGATCTCTCTCTACCGGTCTCTAAAGAGACATCCTCCGCGGTAGCTTCTTTAAGTTTATTCATTGCCATAGCAGTCTTTCTAATGTGATCGGGCAATTCTAATAACTCGAATACATCTAATGGTTTATGTTCACATTTATCCTGTTCAATGATAGAAAGAATATGATACTGAACGGTTAAAATCTTATCAATCTTCTCATTCAGTTCTTTTAATAACGTTGTCTCATCTTTTGACATAATTTATCCACTAAGCTATTCTTTACGTAATATTGTATTTATGTTTTTATCGTATTTGTACTAGATGGTATAACCTTTAGATATAAGTCTTCATTATCTTATATATAAATTTAACCGATATTAAATAAAATACAGATATTCTCATTATTGTATCAGTTTATATATAATCTTCTTTTAATAATCTTCTTTTAACGGAGTGTTTTTAGTGATACATAGAATATCATAAAAATTATTTGTACAACTTATAATAAATTCATTTATATACTATTTATATAATATAGCCTAATAGTACCATTTAAATAAAATTGGTTCAACACCTAAAAAATAGATAAACCAGGTGATAGCAGATGGATAAGAATGATCTTGATGTAAAAATAGAGAATATTGTAGCGAGTATAGAGGGCGTTGCCGAATCATTCGATTTAAATAAGATTAAAGAAGAGATTCCAAATACAGAATACGATAAAAATAAGTTTCCGGGATTGGTTTATAGAGTTAAAGATCCAAAAGCGGCATTTCTTATATTTTCATCTGGAAAGATTAATTGTACCGGATCGAGGAGTATAGAGGACGTAGAAAAATCATGTAAATTACTATTGAAAGATCTTGAATCAGTAGGCTATAATCCGATAAAACCTGAGATTGTAATACAGAACGTGGTCGCTTCAGCAAATCTTAAATCAGAGGTTAATCTTAACGAGATTGCAGGCGCATTGATGGATGATATAGAGTACGAGCCGGAACAGTTTCCAGGAATGGTTTATAGACTAAGAGAGATGAACGTAGTCGTTTTAATATTTGGTTCTGGAAGGTTGGTCATAACAGGGGCAAAAGATACGGAGAGCGTCCATACAGCGGCTAAAAAAGTCCATGATAAACTTTCATCGTTAGGAATCTTACAATCTTAAAACGATTAAATCTATGATCTATGATGTATGATGTGATGATAGGTAGGTAAACAGATTCATAGTCGATCTTTGCGATGCTTAACAACGTTAAGATCTGAAGTATAATTTTATAAACATAGTATCGTTAGAATGTCTTTAATGGGTAAGATAAGATTAAACTCAACCGTCAAAAAAGAAGTATTTATCTCTGTATTTCTTGCTATCCTATCTCTTTTTTTACCGTTATCAGACGTAAAAATAGTAATAGTAGTTTTGGCCGTCTTTCTTGGACTTCTTTTACGTATCAGGGTAAAAGCGGTATATTACCATCTATTTGTATCATTAATCATCTTTTCATGTCTAACGATCATCGGTCTACCCAAATTTTTTATAAGTTATGCCATTGTATTATTCTTGTTGGTATACTGGATAAAGAAGATAAATAAAGATAGTAAAGACGAAAATTTTCTTATCATACAAGATATTTTTATAATTTTCTTATCGGTTGTCTTAATATTTTTACTTACTCTATTCTACGAAAAAACCGGATTATCGATGATACAGACCAATCTGGTATTTTTGATATACATATTGGGTATAACCACGACGATACTCTTCTCCACACTCACGGATCATGAAAAATACGGCTGGGTGATCCCATCCGCATCGATATTTATGATGTGGGCATTTTATTCTTTTGCATGGATCTGCTCTTATGTCTCCCCGCCTAAACACTACGTAATCTTTGTCATGGCTTTGATGATATTGATCGGATATATATCGATCAAGACCAACCTTTTAGATCTATCGGGCGTGCACAGCAGCACTCTACTCGGTCTGACCATTATGATTTTTGGAGGTTTAAAATGGTTTTTCATTCTCTTATCTTTTTATATCGTTGGATGTAT
>DUJX01000099.1 GCA_013329575.1 Halobacteria archaeon
CTCTCACGGCGCAGGGCAACATAACAAGAAGAGTTTTCCATAGCATCCGAATAAAAATCCTCCGATGGTCTCTATAAGAGTTCCACAGCACATCCACGCCATCGGCATACAAAAATTACAGGCGGAGACGGTAGCCAGCGCGTTATCATCCCTTAACATATTCAAAAATCTTTTATTTTTTATCCTCATCTCTCTACACCCACCTTATCCCGTGATGAGATCCTTTATCAGCTCGTTTATTATAGGCACAAAACAATCTCGTGCACATGCCAAACAACATTCCATTTTTACACCTTATGTAAAAAATCATGAATAAGAGAGATTATCTCTCTTATTCCAGTGTTTATGCCATGCAGAGCTTCATTAACTCATTACAAATCGGAACACATACTCCGCGTAGAATTCCCTCACCACCACAGATCAACGTATCTACACAAGTAGCCGAACAGACTTGGCCCCACCACAAACAGAATTGTTCTATACATGTGTTTGCAACCGATGCCATCGCTTTCTCGTCTTCAAACATATTCTTTATTTTGTTAAACATCTATAAATCACCCCTTTTTGGTTTTATTTTTTATATTTCGATATTTTCAAATCAACATTTTATGTTTTACTTTATTATTTTGTAAAAAATATTTGTTTGATATTTAAAAAAATATCGTATATAAAACTTTCCAAAAATCTTTTTTTCATAAATCTTCATAAAATATACTTGATTTTTTTAAAGTTTACTTTACTATTTAAACTTTTCGGCATAAAAGAGGGAGGACAAACTTTTAAATAGTATTACAAATTTTTAAAATTGTAACACGAAATCAGATGAATTAAAAATAAAGTAATAATGACAAGCAGATAAAGACGATCAAAAATCATAAAGGATGCGCTGTGTATGATAAAAAATAAAAGAAAATTGCTTACCTCTGTGATAGTATTTGTAATAGTACTATCTTTTTTGTTGCCTACAACCTACCATGTATCGGCTTATAACGAGAATGAGATAAAGGTGACCGATTCGGCAGGAGATATTAAGATTATTAAAAAACCGGTAGAGCGGATCGTAGTCTTAAACCCGGATGCTGCTCAAGCAGTGAGGGTTCTCGGTAAAGAGGATAAGATCGTCGGTATAGAAGCAAGTATCGAGGTACAGCCAACGTTATTTTCAGATTTATCAAAACTACCTTCTGTGGGGATAGCAGCTCCTATGATGATAAATATCGAGGCGATAAAGCAACTGCATCCTGATCTGGTTATTGCGTATGCTCCTGGTATTTACAACCCCGGGTATAATGATTTAGAGGCAAAATTAGAGCCGGATATACAGGTTATCAGGCTTAATCTATACGCATTGCCATCTTTAAAAGATGAGATGAAAACGTTGGGTAGAATATTGGATGCAGAGAAAGAGGCGGATGAGTACATCAGATGGTGTGATGGATGGATGAACAAGATTGATTATAACCTTAAGGATGTTCCTAATCACGAAAAAACAAAGGTCTATATGGAGATGGGAACTTTGCCCCCCTCATTCGTCAAAGGAATGAGCACATTTCAGATATTGGGTAGGTTTGCATTCAACGGAGATAACATAGTGACAGGCGACGTTTTTGATATGATTAAGGTAAAAAATATCGCAGATGATCTCTCATCTTTGAAATTTTATAATATCGGTGGAGAACCTATAGAGATCATGAAAGGTTATTCTACGGTAGATCCGGAATGGATCGTAAAGAAAGATCCAGAGATGATTATAGGTGGTGCTCTCGGATTCAATATGCGAGTAGGTGGGTATGAGACGGATAATCCAGCAGAGCGCGATGTCAAATTGTTTTATATGGACAAATATCTGGGAGATGTTCCACCGGCGATGATAGCATTAGGTAACTTTATGCTAAGTCCTGATGGCATATCTATAAATTCTTATTATGACGAGATCATCAATTTAAAAGGGTTAAAATATACAACAGCGTTTAAAAACGGTCAAATTCATGTAATACATCATACAATAGCGTGTGGCCCGGCATCGCCTGTCGCAATGGCATACTATGCAAAATGGGCCCATCCTGACGAGATGAAAGATATAGACCCCGAGGTTATACATCAGGAATATATAGACAAATTTATGCAGATAGATTTTGATGTAAAGAATCATGGTGCCTTTGTTTACCCCAAAGTTAGTTGAAAAGGTGGCACAAATTGGGAAAAGAACCGAACGATCGGATAAAGAAGGAATACAAGAAGAAGAATAAGATAAGATTATTCTTCCTTCTTATATCTATATTTATAACAGTCCTCTCGATCAGCGTCTATCCGACCATTGGTGCTGTGGACGTATCGGTATCCGATACTTATACAGTCATCTTGAACAGAATCTCTCCTGATCATTTTAATATAGAGCCAAAAGAGAACGAGTTAATCTTTACAATAATTGATGATCCTGATCTGATTAAAGACGGGCTTAGGAATGGTATAGTTACGGAAAGATTGAAAGATGCGTTTTATAAAGAGAACAAAAAACTTTCGGACGATCTCACCGTCTATTCTGCAGATGGAAGATGGATTTTGACTGATATTTCTGCAGGAACCAGATATATAATCAAGGAAGAATTGGGCGGATTGGCTGTTTATAATATCCTTCCGCCTGATTTTGTCAATGATATAATCTGGGAAGGGATTAACAGGTGTATAATCGGACTTTTAATAGGTGCTGGATTAGCAATCTCCGGGACTACTATGCAGGGCATTTTAAGAAACAGATTCGCATCGCCTTTTACTC
>DUJX01000145.1 GCA_013329575.1 Halobacteria archaeon
AAAAAAAGTATAGCGAAGTGATAGCCTTGATTCAAGACTCGTCTCTCTCGATAGACGAAAAAGATGATGTTTTATCTGTATTGGACATAATGATTACCGCAGAGTCCAATGTTCATGCCATCAAAAAAGAGGATATATTTAATTACGACTTAAGAGTAGCAGATACAATATTAGATATAGTCGGGTCGGTATCTGCCTACCATTCATTAGAGATGAATAAGAAAAAAGTGTTGTCATTACCCCTGTCCGTTGGTGGCGGGATAGCAGATATAGGCCACGGATTGATGAGTCTTCCTGCCCCTGCGACACTCGATATCATTAAGAGGTATAATATACCAATAAAATATGGTCCGGTCGATTCAGAATTGTTGACTCCGACGGGTGCCGCCATCCTTGCATATTTTGTAGACGAGTTCATCGGCCATTATTCAAATTTAAGAATCAAAGAGGTCGGTTACGGTTTCGGATCAAAGGACTTGGATATCATAAATGCCTTAAAAGTATTCTCTGGAACGTTGGAACACGATTATATCAATGACGAGGTATCTTTTTTAGAGACCAATATCGACGATGCAACCGGCGAGGTAATAAGTAATCTGGTAGATCTCCTTATGAAAAAAGGTGCACTGGACGTATCGGTCATACCTGCCATGATGAAGAAGGGGCGGCTGGGAAGTATAATCCGCGTTATCTGTAGGATGAAAGATACCCAATATTTGATCGATGAGATTATACGCGAGACAGGAACGTTAGGCGTGAGGTATCAGCCATATCTTCATAGATCTGTTGCAAATCGTGATAATGCGAGATTTTTAATCGATTTTTTTGGAGTGAAAAGAGAGATGTCTGTCAAAATTGCTAAAGATAAGAGGGGAAATATTGTAAAAGTCTCTGCAGAGTATGATAGTGCAAAAAAAGTGGCTGAAGAACTGAATATTCCTATCAAAGACGTTATACTCATGACAGAATACGAAGTTATGCAAAAATATAAAAATGATAATGGTAGTACGGAGATGGGCTGAACGATACGATATCCAACAGGTTTTGGACGATTGGATGATATGATCGGTGGTGGATTAGAGACCGGTGCGATTACGCAAATATTTGGAGAGGGGGGCAGCGGAAAATCTAACCTATGTATTCTTATCGCGATAAATGCAGTCAAGAATGGAAGAAAAGTCATATTTATAGATACCGAAGGACTTTCTATAGACCGTTTTGAACAGATAGCAGGGCCTGATGCGAAAGAGATTGCAAAAAATATAATATTCTATGAACCAACCAATTTTAAAGAACAACATTCGGTTATAAAAGACCTCGGTAAGATAACCAATAATATAGGCGTGATTATAGTAGATTCTGCTACCTCGCTCTATAGAGTATCGTCTNNTGGGCAATCAGATGACGTATTTAGTCGGAATCGCACGTAAACAAGAGATAGCAGTGGTCATAACGAACCAGGTTTATACAGACGTGAACAAGGGGATAGATATGCCCATCGGAGGGAATATATTGTGTCATCTATCAAAAACCATTATAAAACTTGAGAAATTAGATAAAGGATTGAGACGAGCAACTCTTTTAAAGCATAGATCGCTACCCGAAGGTGCATCTATCGATTTTAAGATTACAAATAAGGGTATAGAATAAATATAGGTTGAAAAATTAAACGACGAAGTCATTATTAATATAAAATATAAAAGATACGAATCTTGCTTACATCGTTGATTTCGGTTAAAGTAAACATAATCTGTTTTACAACATCTTTATTATAATTGATGTTGTATCATATAATGTATTAAGAGAGGATAAATTAAAAGGAGATTAGATGGCTGAGAATCAAAAGATATTATCCATAGACGACCTACCAGGAGTAGGGCCAGCTACGGCGGATAAGTTGAGAGAGGCAGGGTTCGATTCGATAGAGGAGATCGCTATTGCCTCACCAACAGAGCTTGCAACCGCAGCAGAAATAGGCGAAAGTACTGCATCAAAGATTATAATCGCCGCTAGAAAGGCGGCTGATATTGGTAATTTTGAGACAGGAGATATGCTACTCGAGAGACGCAAGACCGTAGAGAGAATTACTACTGGATCTAAAACATTTGATGAGTTGATCGGTGGCGGGATAGAGACACAGGCAATAACAGAAGTCTACGGGGAGTTTGGGTCTGGTAAGACACAGATCGTGCATCAGATGGCTATAAATACCCAATTACCAAAGGAAGATGGAGGATTGAACGGTTCTGTAATCATGATAGATACAGAGAATACATTTAGACCTGAACGGATTGCCCAGATGGCAACAGCATTGAAACTCGATACGAACGATGTGCTAAAAAATATATATGTAGCACGGGCATACAACTCTAATCATCAGATTCTGCTGATGGATAAAGCAATGGATATGGCAAAAGAGATAAAAGATACGGATAAACCGGCAAGACTGCTTATCGTCGATTCATTGACAGCTCACTTTAGATCGGAGTATGTAGGGAGAGGAACTCTGGCTGAGAGACAACAGAAGCTTAATAAATACATGCATAATCTTTTACAATTCGGAAACCTTTATAATGCTGCAATACTCGTGACAAACCAGGTTATGTCGAAACCAGATACATTTTTTGGTGATCCTACCCGCCCGATCGGGGGGCACGTTGTCGGTCATACTGCAACGTTCAGAATATATATACGCAAATCGAAAGGTGATAAACGTATTGCCAGATTGGTCGACTCACCCAACCTCCCGGAGGGAGAGGCAATATTTAGGATAACGCCCGAAGGGATTAAAGACGAATGATGACTGAATTTGATTGTATCGCGATAGATATCGATG
>DUJX01000137.1 GCA_013329575.1 Halobacteria archaeon
GATAAAAAAGAGGATACGAGAGGTGGCAGATAAGAGTGATGCCGATATATGTATCATAGAACTAGGCGGAACCGTCGGAGATATAGAAGGAATGCCTTTTTTGGAGTCGGTCAGACAGATCCGAAGAGAAGAGGAAAAAGAAGATACGTTATTGGTCCATGTAACTCTCGTTCCTGTTAATAACATTGGTGAACAGAAGACGAAACCAACACAGCATTCGGTGAGAGAATTAAAGAGTACAGGATTACAACCCGACGTGATCGTTGGAAGATGCAAAGATCCGTTGACCACGGAGACTAAATCTAAGATAGCATTATTTTGTGATATAGCCGAGAATGCAGTTATAAGCAATTACGATTCAGAAGACATTTACTTAGTTCCTATGATGCTTGAAACAGAAGGGTTAGGGGATTATATCGTTGAAAAACTAAATATCGAGAAGAGAAGAGTAGACACAGAGTGGTATAACAAGGTTGAAGCATATAATAACGTTAAAAATAAAAAAAAGATAAAAGTAGCAATAGTAGCTAAATATGGGTTTGAAGATGCTTATTTAAGTATAAAAGAGGCATTAAGGCATTCTTGTATAAATAATAATTGTGATCATATTATAGATATACAATGGATCGATGCGGAAAATTTAGAAAAAGAACCTATGTTGAAAGATTTTAAAGGTTTTGAAGATATAGACGGAATATTGGTACCGGGCGGGTTTGGAATACGTGGGGCAGAAGGAAAGATAAATGCTATACGATATGCAAGAGAAACGGATATACCATTCCTCGGTATATGTTTTGGTTTTCAACTGGCTGTAATAGAGTTTTCAAGAAACGTGTTAAAGATTGATGCCACTAGCAGGGAATTTGAGGAAGATAATCAAGAATCTCTCTGTAATAGCAATTTTGTGATAGATTTACTTCCAGAACAGAAAAGCGTGAATTATAAGGGTGGAACGATGCGTTTAGGAGAGTCTTTGATATATCTAAAAAAAGATTCTCTGGTTTATCGGTTATATAACCGAGATAAGATTTATGAGAGGCATAGACATAGGTATGAGGTGAATCCCAACTATTTAGATCTATTACAAAAAGAAGGATTGAAATTTTCTGGTAAAGATGGTGAGAGAGTGGAAGTATTAGAGATCCCTGATAAAAGGTTTTTTTTGGCGACACAATACCATCCAGAATTTAAATCTAATATAGATAATCCTTCACCGGTTTTTCTTGGGTTTGTCAATGCGATGATCGACTATAAAAAAGAAAAAGATAATAAATCTTTATGAAATTATCAAACTTGTTAAGAGGTATATATGGATACAAATAAATTCATTGATGACACGATAGCTCTTATAAAGGATAAAGTGAGAGGAAAAGGCATAATTGCGTTATCTGGTGGAGTAGATAGTTCGGTATGTACTTATTTATCATATAAAGCAATATCAGATAACCTATATCCTGTTTTTATAGATACTGGCCTAATGCGGATAGACGAGGCTGAAGAGATCAAAAAAACATTTAAAGATATGAATATCCGAATAATAGACGCAAAAGATAGATTTTTGTCTGCATTAAAAGGCGTTACAGATCCGGAGGAAAAAAGAAAGGTGATCGGTGCACTTTTTATCAGAATTTTTGAAGAGGTTGCAGAGGATATCGGTGCCGATTATCTGATTCAGGGGACGATATATCCGGATGTAATCGAATCACATGGAGGGATAAAATCCCATCATAACGTTGGAGGGATGCCTCTAAAATACAAATTCAAGGAGATAATCGAGCCGTTAAAAGACCTGTATAAAGATGAGGTTAGGATGGTGGCGAGAGCGCTGTCTCTGCCGGAAGAGATATGCGAGAGAATGCCATACCCCGGGCCGGGGCTTGCCGTCAGAATTGTAGGAGAGGTCACGGAAGAGAAGCTGGACGTTGTAAAGAGAGCAAATAAGATTGTAGAGGATGAACTAAAAGAATATAAGCCATGGCAGGCATTCGCGGCATTGATCGGTAAAGGAACGGGTGTAAAAGGAGACGAAAGGGTATATGGCTGGATTATATCCGTTAGAGCAGTAGAATCGAGGGATGGTATGACGGCAGATTATCTAAAACTACCCTGGGATACTTTGGATACGATTCGAAGTAGGATTACAGGCGAGATCCGTAACGTATCCCGTGTGGTGTATGATGTAACGCCAAAACCACCTGCCACTATCGAATACGAATAAAAAGAAAGATGAAAAACTTGAAAACTTCGGTTTTTCAATCATGTCCTCCTTTACAGAAGGACTGTTTTTTATCGGTGGCGTCTCGAATCTTTGATTCGTAACGTCTGTTCTCTTTTGTTATTAAAAAGACAAAAAGAGGGATCTTGAATGGATAAGATGAATGTAATTGAGAGAGAGAAGAAGTATATGTTTCAGGTATACAACAGGCAGCCTGTTGTAATAGTAAGAGGAGAAGGCTCTAAAGTATGGGATAGCGATGGAAAAGAGTACATCGATTGTGTTGGTGG
Organism: Halobacteria archaeon; assembly: GCA_013329575.1. GTDB lineage: Archaea > Halobacteriota > Methanoliparia > Methanoliparales > Methanoliparaceae > Methanoliparum > Methanoliparum sp8915u. Next base: position 2,506 of record DUJX01000137.1, read on the forward strand.
TATAGCCGTCTGTGGTGTAGGGCACAGAAACCCTATAGTGGTTAAAAAGATTAAAGACCAGCTTGATCGTCTTATGCACATATCTAACCTGTATTATACGGATGTCTCGGTAGATGCTGCGGAGAAGATCGCCAAGATATCAGGCATGGACAAAGTATTCTTTTGTAATTCAGGGACAGAATCTATAGAGGCGGCATTAAAACTTGCGATTAAACATACAGGCAAGGCTAAATTTATAGCCATGAAGAACGCGTTTCACGGGCGGACCATCGGGGCTTTGAGCTTAACGTACAAGGAAAAATTTAAAAAACCGTTCGAGTCTTTTTTAAGCGATGCATCCTTTGTAGATTACGGCGATGCATCCAAGATAGAAGAAAAGATAGATAAAGATACGGCGGCGGTAATTTTAGAACCGATACAGGGCGAAAGTGGGGTAATTGTCCCACCGGATGGTTATCTGAGAGAGGTTAGAAAGATTTGTGATGAGAATGATCTGCTTTTAATACTCGATGAGGTTCAGACTGGTTTTGGACGGACAGGACGGTGGTTTGCATTCCAGCATGAGGGTATAAAACCGGATATAATCACGATGGCAAAAGGAATGGGAGACGGATTTCCGGTAGGTGCTATGGCTGCAAAAGAGGAGGTGGCGGATAGTTTAAAACCGGGAGATCATGGAACTACGTTTGGAGGAAACCCGCTCGCATGTTCTGCTGTTCTTGGGGTCATAGAAGCG
>DUJX01000133.1 GCA_013329575.1 Halobacteria archaeon
ATCCCGATTCGATATCTTTCTTGGCGCACCCCCGTTTAGATATGCCTAAATCTTCGTAGGTCACTGCCTCCGTGATAGAGAAACAATCGTGAAGTTCCATCATGTTTATCTCTTTACGAGGATCTTTTATACCAGCCTCTTTATAAGCTCTCTGTGCAGCACGAACGGTCGTCTCCACATGGGTACCATCCCAGTTTAGCAGCATCTCTTCACCAGACGTAGCAGCAATCTGAATCGATTTTACATAGACCGGATCTTCTCTATACTTTTTAGCCTCTTTCGCATTAACAACGATTGCTGCGGCCGCTCCATCGCTTACCCCGCAACAATCGAACAATCCCAGAGGCCAGGCAATGATTGGTGCGTTGAGGATCTCATCAACGGTTACCTCTCTACGAAGGTGTGCTTTAGGGTTCAAAAAACCATTATGATGGCTCTTACACGATATACGGGCAAGCATTCTCTTCCCCTCATCGGAATTTAAACCATATTTATCAAAATATCTCGTTGCCATCATAGCAAACGCCCCTGGGGCGGTCAGGTTAGGCATTATAAGCCTGTTTTTAGTTCCTAAAGATGAGCCGAAGTCTGGTAACCCACCATATCCGGTATCTTTCAGTTTTTCTACACCGAGTGCTAAAGCCACATCACATGCACCCGATGCGACTGCATAAACTGCACCTCTTAATGCCTCTGTTCCAGTAGCACAAAAGTTTTCTACCCTTGTTGCAGGTATAAAAGGCAATTTAAGTGTTGTGGATAGAGGAATTGCACTTTTTCCTACATTAACCTCATCAAAACAAGAGCCGAGCCAAGCAGCTTGTATCTCTTTTTTTTCTATTCCTGCATCTTTCAAACATTCCGAAAATGCTTCTATCATTAAATCTTCGGGTCCTTTATCCCATAGCTCGCCAAATTTTGTACAACCCATTCCTATAATCGCTACCTTATCCTTTATTCCTTCAGGCATCAATATTCCTACCCATTTTTTCAATTTTTAAATGATCGTTCAATCTTATTTATCTAAAATATTTTAATATTTTAAAGATTTATAATAGAATAATGGTTATCAGCGATCATCATACCGGTACAGCCTTCCATGCATAACCGTAAAAACCCCTTTTTTCATCGACGTACTTTCGTCTAAAACTCATCTCTACAGGCATCCCCACCTTGAGTTCCTCAAGATCGCAGTCTGTAAAATCAAAGATAAATCGACCTCCACCATCAAAATCAACCATTCCGTATATTGCAGGCGGATTAAGACAAGATGCCAAATTGTCCCCGGTATATGTGAAAATTATTCCTTTCTTATCCGAAAACCGATACTCTTCCATCTTATCAACGGCACCACATTTTGGGTTTACGCAGACCTTTTGAGACGGAAACTGAGGTGTACCACATTGTGTGCATCGTGATCCCACCAAGCCCAAAACGCTTTTTCTATCTCTCCATAAAGCTGACAAGGAGGTAAATGCTATATCTTCACCTCGCCCGCCCGTATCGATATCGAACAGATCTTTGAATACCGCATATTTTTCGTATGAATCTATCTTCCTTTTTGATTCTAACATCTTTCTTATACCCCTTCGTCTGCCTTTTACATTCTCGATCTTATCGGTTACTTCGAAGAATATTGCATCGCTACCATACCCGTAACTTGCCAAAAGGATTCGGTCACCAGGTTTTGCATCTTCGAGAGCAGAGATAAGTATAAGCAGAGGATAAGATGTGCCAGTGTTTCCGATATTATCAAATAAATGGTTCTGTATCTGTCCAAGTTCAAAACCCATTTTTTTACCGATTAAAGTATGCACTCTCTCATATATGCAGGGATAACAAACCTTAGAGAAATCTTCTGGTTTAAGATCATACTTCTTTAACAATCCGGATATCGAATCTATTATAAATTTACTGTAACCTTCCTCCCTAATCCACCGATCTTCCCATCCGCGATTATATTTATCTTTCTCCGTTCTCCAATGATCTATAAAATCATATGAGACAGAAAAAGTACCTTTTATCTCTGCTATCTCGTTGTTGTTTCCTATAAGAAGAGACGCTGCACCATCCCCATACATCTCTTCTAAATAACTTCCAGGTTTTCCTAATTTGCAATCTGAAGAACATACTAATATATTATTAGAAGACTCCGATTTAACAGAGTTGTATGCTGAGATTAAGGCACCAGTACCAGATTTTGTAGAGTTTGTAAAGTCTTCTGTAATTATATTAGAAGATAAGTCCAGTGCGGTAGAGAGAATACCGGAATTTTGCCTGTCTAAAAATGGTGGCGTTGTTGTTGCAAAATATAAGCCTTTTACAGACTCTCTTTTAAATCCGGTTAAGCAATCTGCTCCTGCATTGACCGCCATAGTGATGCTATCTTCGTCGTAATTTGCAATCGATTTTTCTCCCGATAGCATAGATGCTGGATTTAACCAACCCATCGATTTATAGATATTTATTCGGTCAATCCTATACGATGGGATACATGTCCCGTATGATATAATTCCGGCCATGATCTATCATCCTTTTTATCCGATCCTATTTATCCGATCCTATTGATCGAATCTACTTGCCCAATTTAATAATACCATTAAATATTACTTTAAAAATTACGATA
>DUJX01000015.1 GCA_013329575.1 Halobacteria archaeon
TAAAAATAGAGACAAACGAAGTAGTAGACGTGATAAAAAAACGAAATTTTAAGAGGATTGACGAAGATAAGGCGGAGACAATCATAAAAGATTTTGAACGGATATACAGGCAGAACAAGGATCAGGTGTTTGGAAGTTATGATGATACCATAAATGATATGAAGGTCACTTATCCCTACCATCCAGATTTAGTGAATGTATTAACCGATATTATAGAAAAGGCTGGGTTGCAGAGGACAAGAGATATGCTGAAGATCACAAGGAAGATAATACGGCAGATATGGAAGAGCGATGACGATCCATATGCAATTATGCCTTGGCATCTCGATGTCACGTTGGATTCGTTCCATGGAGATTTGTTCAGAAGCGGTATCTTTGCAGATTATTCGTCTGTAATAATGAGCGACATCAAGGAAGATGCTGAAAAATTCAATATGCCTATGCTGGCGAGGAAGATAGCGATAGTCATCTTCCTCCGGACGTATATATATGACAGCCCGACGCCTCAACCTTATTTTCCAGGTGCTTATGATATCGCCAAGATGGTCTATGAGCAGGATTTCTTCATAAAAAACCGATTGATGCCTACTGCTATTATTGATACACTCGAACAGATGGAGAACAAAGAGTATATGCACCATCTACAGACCAAAGATGGAAGATACTGGTTCTGGAAGATCGCATCCGTGAAAGAACAGATAGAGAGCGAGGCAAGAAGGTTAATAGATGAGAATAAGGATTCTGTCGAAGAAAAAATGGCTGAATTGGTGGAAAAATTGATAAGAGGTAGTACTCCTACAAGAAGAGAAAAGAAAAGGAATATAACGAGTATTAAGGTTCTAAATGAGAAGGCAACATACACGACAAGACAAATAGACAAAGATGTTGAAGATACATCGGTGTACAAAACGATCTTCTTGGTCAATGGAGATACAACATTGGAAGATTGCGAGCGGATAATGTTCAAGTTTAAGAATTCAGACAGAAGATACAAGAATACTGTAATATGCGTCTATCCCTACTCCAGCGATGATTATAAAAAATGTATGCAACACGCTGCTCTCATGCTGGCATGCGAAAAGATAAAAAAAGATCTATCCCAGTTATACCCTGGAGCGGATGAAGACGTATTAAAAGTTCAAAAATCGATAATAGAAAGGCTTTATTCTAGTGCCGAAGATGGACTTGAAAGAGAGTTATTCAGAACATTCAAGAAAATCGTGTATCCTTCTACAGAAAAAGACAAAACAAGACCGAAAGCGGCATGGATAGAGGCCCCGGAAGGAGCAGAGCCTACACTTTTAGGACAGACGTTTCTTGCTCTTTCTTCTCCTCAATTGGCAAAAATACTTGATAGCCTCTCTTTTGATCTGTTGAGAAGAGAGATAAACGATATTATGAGAATAGATATCGAAAACGAGTCGTCAAAGAAGATTGGCGAGATTAAGGATTGGTTTAAGACAAACCCAGCGTTTCCTATGGTAGAAGATAAGGATATTGAGAAAGCGATAAAAGAGGGTGTGGAAAAGTTATCTATCGGGGTAGGCAATGGAGAGATATGGTATAAAAAGATATACGAGAAAGACGTCGATTTTGATCATGATATAGGAAACGTGCCAGAATATCTGAAAGATGATTATAAAATTCTGTCATGGAAAGAAGCGATTAATCTACAGGTAGATAGACTGCTTGAAGAGAAAAAAAATGCTGGAGAAAATATAAAAATGGACTATATGGTAAGATATGGCGACTCTGACTATCCATTAGAAACATTGATAAAACAGACTGAATGGGAAGAAATAATCAGACAAGGATTCATAATAAAGAAAAAAGAGATAGTAAAACCTCCAAAAAAAGATTTTAGAATCAAAATTACACCAGAAGATATTACAGCCAAGCCAGGTGATGAGATAGAGGTAAAAGTAATAATAGAACCGGTAGGAGAAGAAGATATATTTGTAAAAATACATCCAGAGTTGGGTAAAGTAATGCCTGAAAAGGGAGAAGTACCGTTAGAATGCACATGGAAATTGAATGTGCCCTACGTGAAAGGTATGAAAGGGGTAGAGATCAAAGTTGAGAGTGATGAGCAAAGAAAAGGGGAGATACTGGTACTCCATATTGAGAGCGATGTTATCTCTACACGAGAGATACGCAAGGAACATATTGGGATGGTCTTGTTCGAAGTATCAGGGATAAAAAATGTGGATTTATTGAAAGAACTAAACACATTATCTGAGAATGTAGGAAAGAAGACAGCAGTATTTGGTAATGTAAAAATCAGCAAGGATAACAAGGAGATAAACATATCTCTTAAAGATATAACGGGAGATATCGCTGAATATATGATATCTCAAACCGAGGAATTAATGAACGGAGAAACAAGCATGGATTTAACCGGTTATCTTGACACCATCAAGATCGATGAACTGGCGTTCCACAAAATATCACCATACAACGGTAAAGCAGAATTCAAATTAAAGAAGAGTGGATAAATGGAAAGTGATGATATAGATATAAAATATATCGTAAATCTAAGATGGATTCGGCCATTAAAAGGAGTTATACATTATGAGACAAAACTGGCAGAATTTATACCTCTTATCACATCTAACGAAATAAATGAAATAAAAACGGAAAAAAATAATGGTATACTATCAGTAAGATGTAGAGTATTCTTTCCTGAATTTAAATATTTAGCCACGAGTTTTGGCTTTAATACAGAAAAAGAAGAAAAGGATGAAAAGGAACATTTCAAATCAAAGAGCAGTAAATCCCGAATCAGTGATTCCAGATATATAACAGAAGACAGGGAAGCCTATCTAAAACTTATGGTTTATGCGGTTGTGAGACAATCCATCCGATCAGAAGTGAAAGCACATATGCTTATAGAAACCGTAAAAAAACTTCCATATACCGAATTGAGATACTGGGCGAACATATTCTCTAAGTATTATAAAGAATATGGAAATATCAGAGCATTATATAGACCTGCACGTGCTTTTAGAGAGGTGTATGATATTGACAGATGAAAATATACTCATTAAAACCATTATACAGCATTTATCATACGATCCTGTTCTTTTTTTCTATAATTATCTTTATCCAACCGATTATAGATATTCTAAAAAACCTATAAAGGCATATCTTCATCAGATTGATTTATTGAGCAGATTACAATTAATACGACCCGTAAGAGCTTTAATAGGTGATGAAATAGGACTGGGAAAGACAATCGAGGCGGCGGCAATTTTGAGATACTTAGACGTCAGAAAAGAGATAAACAGAGTTCTTATCCTATCGCCCAAAATTCTAATAAATCAATGGAAGAGTGAGCTAAGAAGGGCTGGTGTAAAATATCGTGATATCAAGGAAATAGTGAGAAGCAATATTAGATCTTTAGAAAGAGAAAGTTTCAGTGATCATTATTATATTGCTTCAATAGATCTGGTAAAGAGAGAAGAACGTAAAACAATTGTAAATAAAGCAGATTGGGATGCAATAGTCGTTGATGAGGTACATAACGCTGGATATAATACACAGAGATGGCAACTAATCAAAGATCTAACATGTAGCGAAGAGGGCAGGAAAAGGCATGTGATATTTTTGTCAGCTACGCCGCACAGAGGAAATGCATTAGATTATCTATATCGGCTTTATCTATTAGATCCATACCTTTCTAATGAGAAAATCAAGAAAAAAGAACTGGATAATCGAGATTTTTATAGATTAACCCACGGTTCAATTTTATACAGAAGAACAAAAGAGTCGGTGAACGAGATAGAAGGAGAAAAAATATTTACAAATTGTAATTTTTATGCAGTGGCTGTCCAACCAACGAAAGAAGAGATGGAGTTCTCCCATATATTAGTCAGTTTTTTGCGGGACAAGATTGAATCTATTTATGAGGCGTATCCATCACCTGCTGCACTCTTAGCGGTACTTGTAAGAAAAAGAGCAAGTTCAAGTCCTGTTGCCGCCATCAAAACATTTACTCATATATTAGAAGGGTTATCTGCAAAAGCTCCGAGAGATATAATTACTATGACTGGGACTGGGTACGATGAGGAGGAGATAGAGAGTATTTTAGGATTAGATTATGGCGGAATAGACGAAATAGATAAAGACCTTGATGAAGTAGTAGAAAAACTTGTAAAGAAATGTTCAAATATACTAGATAAATCTGATGAGACGACAATCAAAAATCTGATAGATTTGGCAAACATAATAAAAGTAAATGATTCTAAGCTTGATGCGATTATAGCAGTGGTGAATCAATATTTAGATCAAGGAAAGAAGGTAATAATCTTTACCGAATACAAAGACACACTCGAATATCTTAAATCGAGATTTGAGAAAGAATACGAAGAAGGATTTTTTGAGACTATTTCTGGAGAAGATAAACATAGATTTGAAGAAGTAAAAGAGAAATTTGAGGGCGAAAGATGCAATTTATTGATAGCAACCGATGTAGCATCAGAAGGATTGAATTTACAGGTAGCAAATATTGTAATAAATTACGAAGCGCCATGGTCTCCGGTTAAGCTTGAGCAGAGAATGGGAAGGGTATGGCGTCTTGGGCAGAAGGATGATGTTAACATATATACAACATTTATGGCAACTGATGCTGATGTAGACATAATGCAGAACCTGTATGGCAAATTAATTTCAATGAGAGATGCTTTGGACGAGATTAGACCTTTACTTGGCGAAAAAGTCCAAATTGCATATAGAGCAACAGCAACAGCATCTGAAGGATTATGGAAGACAAAGGGAATAGAATTTACAGAAGTAGATGTTGACGGAAAGAAAGAAAAGATAAACGAATTCACATTAATTCTCTCCAGTTTAAGAGGAAATCTTTCTCAATATATCGAAAAATTATTATTTATCCTATCAAGTATGAACGAAGAATTTTCAATAAAATCGATATATCCATATGCAGATCCGGGCGAAATAAAGGAACATCTAACAAATAGATTATCAGCAACATCAACAAAAGAATATGAAGAATATTCCAAAAGATTATGCCGAATTATCTGCGAAAAATGTGGAGTTGAGGCACGCAGGCAGGAAATATGTAATAGCGATAATCCTCAAAAAATTTGGAAATTAATACGAGGAGAATTGGAAGGTATGGATGGGATATTAACAACGAATATATTTTTTAGTCCTGCGATTGATCCGGACAATACACATTATCTTTTTAATGTCGTGGTAAAACACGATGGAAGATCTGTATTTGAAGAACTTATTTTATACGAAAAATCAAGAAAAAAAATAATATATGGATCTGATCTTCTAAAATACTTAGTAGAATTGTTCAGCAAACCTCTCGTTTCATTACCTTCAACAAAAGATACTAGCTCATCTTTTGATATAGAACTGGGGGATGAAGCAAAAATAAAAAGAATGTGTGGTGAGAGATACAGAGGATCGATAGACAAAGTAATGGATTATCTAAAAGATGCCGCTGCGAAGGGATACAGAGAGGATGTTCAATCTTATAAATATGATATCGAATTAAATAAACTTGCCACTTTTATTGGAATGGAAAATCAGCCAGAAGATATACCGGAAGAAATAAAAAAGAAAATCGAGAATGCAGCAATGGATTTGGTGATGGAGATCGAAAGACGAGAGGAAAGAAAACCTGATGACGGACCAGCAAAAAGACAAGAACCTTACGATATATACAGTTATGATCCAAAAACTGGAGAAGAAAGGTTTATAGAAGTAAAAGGGCATGCAGGAGTACAAATCTTTGGGGAATTAAGCGAGAGAGAATTCAAGTTTGGAGAAGAAAAAGGGGAGCAGACATTTCTAGAACTTGTAAATGCGATTTATGAAGAAAAAAATATTTCTCCATATTTTGCCTATAGTATAACATCAGCATATCTTGAAAAACTTAGAAAAGATGGCTGGATCAAAAAAGAAAATGACCAATATAATTTAGTTTAATTTTTTGTATTTTAGCATTTAAAAGATTATAATTTATCCCTTCTGACATACACCTCTATATTTTGCTGCTAAGCCGTTCATTGCTAGTCTGTATTTTAAAATAGGTTTTGTAGGATACTGTATAGACACATCTCCATACAGTATATCTACTAAACCATAAACCAAACACAAGATTCACAAGATTCCTGTCGAAGGACTATATAATTATCTTACCATAACTCCGCAGAGGCATTCGAGAGAACAACGGCACCATCCTGATTTTTAGTCTGTATTATATACTTTTTATCATCTACTTTCCATCCTTCAGTGATGATCGTATCTCCGGGATAAACGACGCTTGAGAATCTCACCTCAAACGACTTAAATCTTCTCGGATCGTTATTACAGAGATTTTTAAGTATGGCTCTTCCAGCAAAACCGTATGTGCATAATCCATGTAGTATCGGTCTATCGTAACCGGCCGCTTTTGCAAATTCTGGATCGATGTGCAACGGATTAAGGTCTCCTGATAAGCGGTATATCAGGTTCTGGTTTGGTGGAATACGCACTTCTTCCCTGAAATCAGGGTCTTTTCCCTCGGGTGGAATGTTTCCTGCTTTGGGTGGTTTTTCTCCGCCAAATCCTCCGTCTCCTCGAACTAAGATGGAAAATGTGTTTGTGAAGATGAGATTACCTTTCTCATCCCTTGTTTCTGCATCAGCATATGTCACAGAATGTTTTCCAGTATCATATATGTCAGATACCTTCGCTATAGTCGTAAGTTTACCATCCGTAGGTATCTCATTGTGAAGCACGATCTTTTGTCCGGCATGAAGAAGCATGACGAGATTCAGGTCTGCTTCACCAAAAAGCCATGCCATTGCAGGGAATGCGGGTATCACTGCGAATGTTGGGTAAACCTTTAAATTTGCTTCATAAACAAAATCTAGATCATCATTACCTGCACCAATACCAAGAGCGTAAAGAATTATGTCTTTCCATGTATATTCATATTCTATAGGTTCTGATTTTTTTCCAAGAACATCTAAATTTACCATTTTATCACCGTTTTTTATTATGTTTACGTCTATATATATTACTTGTTGATGCATCACATTAGGAACATCGCCATCTTTGATGAAAGATCCTCTGGTTCTACGCCTTCCATGAGCTCTTTCATTCTGGATACCAGTTCTTTTGCATCCCAGTTTTTATCTTCTTTCCTTATTGTCTTTATCGGATGCCAGCCTTCCAACAGATCTATCCTTCCTCCCATCACGTGGAAAACACGGCCGGTTATATCTTTAGCATCATCACTTGCCAGATAAACGACCAGAGCGGCTATGTTTTCCGGGCCAAATATGTCTAATTTTCCTTCTTCAGGTTTTTCAGACATAATTGCACCTATGGCTCCTGGAGTCTGGGCTGTAAGTCTTGTTCTAGCCTGAGGAACGATACAGTTCACTCTTACCCCATATCTCCCGAGTTCTGCTGCGGCTATTATAGAAAAAGCAGCAATTCCAGCTTTTGCGGCGCCGTAATTTGTCTGTCCTGGATTTCCTATCAATCCGGCATCCGATGCGGTATTGATTACACTTGCATCTCTCTGTCTTCCTGATTTTGATTCTTCTCTCCAATAAGCTGCAGCATGTCTGGTACAATTGAACGTTCCTTTCAGATGGACTGCCACAACTGCATCCCATTCTTCCTCACTCATGTTAACCAGCATTCTATCTCTTAATATTCCTGCGTTATTGACAAGGATATCTAATCCACCAAATGTGGCAACGGTATTATCGATCATCTTTTTAACAGCATTATAATCTGCCACGTTAGTATAATCCGGTATTGCATCGCTACCAATCTTTTTTATCTCGTTAACAACCTCCTCGGCAGGCGTTTTATCTTCTGTCATCTCATCTCTTGCCGTTCCAACATCAGATACGACTACCTTTGCTCCTTCCCTTGCCAAATATAATGCCTCCTCTTTACCGATACCTCTTCCTGCACCTGTCACTATTGCCACCTTTCCATCTACTAAACCCATTTTTTATTTCTCCTTATTTTATATATATTTATTATTAAAATAAATTAAAATATACATATTTATTATACATATTTTTGTATTTTTTAGTATTTAAATTTTTCTAATTTAGTTACGATAACGTCAAGAAATGATATAAATATCTAGCATTCATACACATCTTCTACTTTATATAAAGATATATAAGATTTTTATAATCTAATTTGGTATTAACATTTCCAAAATTAAAAAGAGGAAGAATATTGGCATTGTAGAAGTATATAGCTGAAATATTATTTAAGAATTGTAGTGTAAATGAGACAAATCATGCATTAAATTATGCAAGGTCTCATGATATATCAAAAAAGAGTATAAGCAATATTATAGAAAAGCTCTGTTTGGAAATTTCAGCAAATCCTTTGCCAGATCATTGAAAAATTTTTATAAAAAGGTAAATAAGGTAAATGGGTTAATTATAGGATAGAATTTATATATTACCTCCATATTATAAAAGTATAGAATGAAAGATAATATAGAGGAAATAAACATCTTCAATAAAATGTTAAATAACGAGAGAAACCTTAAAACAAGGGATAGGATAAGAGGGATAATACATTGAAGAAAGGTTATGAAAATAAGAAATTGCGATATATCTCGTCTAATGTTATATATATCTTTCTCTAAATTACTTAAAAAGAGATCTTTCCATCTTAAATTTTTATCTTTTTTAAACTTTCTGATGAATATTTGGAAAGATTAAAGGATTTGTTAAAGGAAAAAGAATATTGGACAACAAAAGAAGCGAAGAATCTTATAGAGATAGAGTTTTGTATAAAACAGGTATTAGGTATGAAGTATCAAAAGCCGTATGTGAATGATTTTAGAAAACCAAGCGTGCAGAATATATTAAAAAAGATTAGAAAAAGTAGATATTAATATGGATAATGCGATCATTGGTTTTCTTGACGAATCATCTCATAATGTAAATACCAATACTGCAGGATTATAGCCGTTTAGAAAGTTAAAGATAAGGAGAAACAAAAAAAAGAAAGCGAAGATAAATTCTTTTGTTTTTTTATTCGTTGAAGGATGAAAGTGTTTATTTTGCAAATAAATCGTCTAAACAAGAAGATTTTTGTATGAAATAAGAAAAAATCCATTGGGAAAATTAATAATAATTAATA
>DUJX01000111.1:0-6952 GCA_013329575.1 Halobacteria archaeon
TACGTCCTCAAAAGGTTCTAAAACCACAACAGCCGGTTTTGTGATTTTATCCAGACTGGATACCTCCTCTTCAATATTCTGAAGTTGCCCTGGGTAGTAATACATATTATGATGTAACATAATAATAGCATCTATATTCGGATCTTTTAACAGAATTTTCAAAGCTTCTTTATATAAGGATGGATTGAATATTGCATAATCCGACAGATCTATAGGATTTTTCAGGTTGGTACCGACGTTAGGAATTATTTTTTCCAAATCTTTTCTTGTCTCATCCGATATATTGTATATTCTTAATCCCGATCTTTCACACTCATCGACCCCCATCACGCTGGCTCCGCCGCCTATACCCAACAAGGCTACATTGTTACTCTTAAGTTCAGATATGCGTGTAAATGCCAAAGCTGTCCATAATAACTCTTCTATACTCGATACAGGTATCGCCCCCGTTTGTTTAAAAACAGCATTCCATATCTCATTAGATCCAGATAGTGATCCTGTATGCGAGGCTACTGCCTTAGATCCGCCTTTGGTAGTTCCTCCTCTGAATACAATTATTGGTTTTCTGCTACCGACATCTTTAGCGACTTTTAAGAATCTTTTACCATCTTTTACTCCTTCAATATATGCTATTATTATCTTTGTATCTGGATCTTCTCCAAAATATTCTATAAAGTCTGTTGAATCTAAATCAGACGCATTACCATAACTTACAATCTTGCTCATCCCGACACCGATTTTTTTAGCAAGATTGGCCACGATCGCTACGTTTCCCCCACTCTGGCACACGAAACTGACGTTACCTCTTTCAAAAGGAAGTGGAAAGATTTTTAAGTTGCTCTCTATACAGAAAGCACCTATACAGTTGGGTCCGATTATCCGTACTTTGCCCTCAGTTATCGCTAATAATTCTTTTTCTTTCTCTTTACCAATCTCGCCGGTTTCTGAAAAACCGCCTGTATATATCGCAATGGCATTGACGCCTTTCTCTACACAGTCTTTTAATATACTGGGGACATTCTCAGCAGGTACGGATATGATTACATAATCTACCACATCCGGTACATCTTTCACGGATGGATATGCCTTTACTCCTAATATCTCTTGAGCAGTAGGATTAATTGGATATACTTTTGGAAAACCAGACTCGATCAGCGAGCTAAAGAATAATGTACCCATCTTCAATGGATTTTTTGATGCACCGACTACGGCAACGCTCCTCGGTTTAAATATTCTTTCAAATTGTTGAATGTTCATTCTTTTTAGTTAAAGAATTTTGATATATATATGTTTTATCTATGATATTCATCTAGTATTTTATTAAAACAGTAAGTATAAATAAAAAGATGGTCTAATCAAATATTATGAGACTAAGCGCGAGAAATATTATAAGAGGGAAGGTCGAAAAGATTGAGAAAGGAGACGTCACTGCCGTAGTAAAAGTCAAGATAGAGACACCGGTAGTCATAACATCTGTGATAACAAGAGAGTCTATCGAAGATTTGAATTTAAAAGAGGGCGACGATGCAGTCGTAGTCATAAAATCTACAGAAGTGATGATTGGGAAAGAATAATTGCTGAACTACCATTTCGTCATTCTTGCGGCGACTCTGTTCTGCTCGATAGCTATATAGAAATGATTTAAGAGTATTTAAAGGCATAAAAGACAATAACTTGTTTTATTTATATCTTTTTTATCAATTTTATCAAAAGCCACAGATCTTTTAAGTCATCTCCGCTCCATAAATGCATAATTTACAATACGGTCTCCAAATTTACCATTTATCTTTATCTTTTTTATCTCGAGTATTCTGAAATACCTCCAAAACAACCTTTTAAGTTCATCTTCAGATGAAAAATAAAGAATGGTACCTATCTTTGTCTTCCTGTATTTTTTAGGACTACCAAATGCCTGATCATCCTCATTAAAACAGACTGATATATATTTTCCGCCGGGGTTTAATAGTTTATACACATTCTTTACATACCTATCTCTATCCTCTGGGAATATATGATGCAGTAACTCCCAATCATATGCGAGATCAAATGTTGTATCGATCTTTTTGTCTATATCGCCGAGAACGTCTGCCACGATAAAATTACAATTTACCCCATCTCTTCTCGCTTTCTCCCGAGCAATTTTAATGGATTCAGGCGATATATCAACACCTGTAACATCAAACCCGCTCTTAGCTAGATATATTGCATAAATTCCGAGACCACAACCAAGATCAATGGCTTTACAGGGTTTTATCTTATCCGTTTCGATTAAATCTTTTAATAAATCTGGCACTTTATCCAATACCCATGGGATTTTCTCTTCGGGCATTTTCTTATATATACGGTCCATTATCTTGTTTAGATCTCTCTGACTCATGATTCCACCCCACAAGCCGAATATGCGTATGAATAAAATCTTTAAGAAGGTCTTATAGTGGTACGATACTGGTACTACATTACAATTTTAAAGATCAAGCCAGATACTCGAGCTTATGTTCATGTATAGACTCATCTATGCTTAAACCTTCATCGATTAACGCTAAAACTTTGTCTTTCTCATCAGGAAAGTTATATCCTTCATAATTTCTTGAAAATAGCGGTCTTCCATCTTTTTTTCTCCAGAAGTTCATCATATGATCGAAACAAAGCCTGCCATCAAAATTTAGATTTTTTACCAGTATTTTAGTCTCATCAAGATATCCATACGGTGTTAAAATTTCAAACTCTCCGTTGACCATCTCTTCATATAGTGGCGTCAGTGGATTCGGCGTATATGGCCTGGACCTTACATAATCTGGGTTTATCTCGCTTATTACCCGGGCAGTATTCTTTGCATGTTGTACAGATAATTTTTTTCCGCCCAGACCAGGCATTATATATTCGGATAGCTCAATTTTCGCCTCTTTGGCTTTTACTCCCCCTATTATATGTTCTTTAGCTGTTACACCTTTGTTAACGTATTTTAAAACATCATCGTCTCCGCTCTCGAGGCCTACGTGCAATCTATCTAATCCAGATTTTTTCAACATTATAAGATCGTTTAAACTCTTCCTCGATAGAGTACTCGATCTCGCATAGGATGTTACTCGTTCTACTTGTGGAAATTGTTTTTTAATGTATCTTAAGACCGTTGCAAGATCTTTAGAGTTCATAACCAGACTGTTGGCGTCTTGTAGAAATACGGTCTTCTCTCCCGAGTACATCCATTCATAGACGTTTATGATAGACCGAATGTTTTTATATTCTGCATCATTCAGCTCGTCAAACCTTTTCTCATATAGAAAGAATGGGGTTATAATACGACCAACACGGTTTATGCTTCCTAGCTTTATTATCAACCTTTTTATAACGTTCTCGATATTTTTTACCGACAGGATATCTTCTATAATCTCGCCTACTCCTCTTTTTCGAAATTTTTCTCCTCCGTATGGAGTACCATAGCAGAATCTGCATCTAGACCATGGACAGTTGTACGTTATCCTTATTAGGAGAGAACAACATCCCCCCTCCGAAGGAGGTCTTATAGGTCCGATCTCGAATCGGTATCTTTTTAACTCATCTCTCTCTTCGATATCTTTTAAAAACTCTGAATAATCCATCAATTCCCTCCTTTATTAACGTGATATAATCAAGAGCAGGACAGATTTTTATTTTTGTAGATATCATATAGCAAGATCTCATTATCTTAATCTGTGCTACCTGTATGCAGAATCTCTTTTGTTTGTCTTTATCTTAAAAAATTTAAAGGAATATTTTTTTTATGAACAGCAGTAGATATCAATGCGCCGTCTATTCCCACATCCTTTAATCTTTCTATATCGTCTAATCCTCTAATTCCTCCACCATATATCAGTTTATGGCTGGATATAGACCGAATCTTCTCTAAAAACGCTATATTTATCCCTGTTTCTGTCCCTACTTTATCCAGGAGTAATATTATTATGCTATTTACGTTGTATTTATTTAGATCTTTTAAAAAAATTTTTGGATCGTCTGGAAACCGTTCATCTCTTTTTAACATCTTGCCATCTTTTATATCGAGGCTTATTATATCATCATGCAGATATCGATCTTTTAAAATAACATCAATGTTTGTCGTCTCTGTACCTATAACGAGGTTTTTTAAGTAATGATGTCCTAACTCAAGATCCTGAATATTTTTAATCCCAATATCTGCAATTACGCACCAATTTTTTGCGATGTCTCGTATAAGCGAGAGGTTATCACCTGTTCTTATTATTCTGTCGAGATCTGCAATATATACCTCTTTTGGATTTATGGTCTTTAAAACGTCGAACGGATCATGGCTCGATACAGCCATGCTATATTCATCTATCGGTTTATACCTTGATCTATCTCCTTTGATTCCATGAACTACTATTCCGTTTAATATATCTATGACGAAGATCGGATCGAATGACAAGGTAACCACCATAATTTATTATAAAATTATAAAAACATTTATCTATCATACGTTTATATAACTATTTTTATTGTTTTAAAGTAAAGTATGATCAAAAACTATAAACTTAAATATAAGTTCTTTTAATTTTCTTTATTACTAAAGTTAGAGTGATTAAAATGAGACTTCTTGTCAGTCCGAGAGATGTTGAAGAGGCTAAATCTGCAGTGGAAGGCGGAGCAGATATTATAGATGTAAAAAATCCTAAAGAGGGGTCTTTGGGGGCTAATTTTCCATGGATTATACGAGAGATAAGGAGGGTCGTTCCAAAAGATATACCGTTAAGTGCCACAATAGGCGATTTTTGTTTTAAACCCGGTACTGCATCTCTTGCGGCGCTTGGTGCTGTTACTTCCGGGGCTGATTATATTAAAATTGGGCTTTATGGTATAACGACTAAAGACGAAGCTATAGATATGGTTTATAGTGTAAGCAGATCTATAAAAGAGTATGATCATGACAAAAAAGTAGTTATAGCCGCTTATTCTGATTTTGAACGAATAGGATCTATATCACCCCTCCTACTTCCAGAAATTTGTACAGGTTACGATGTGGATGTTGTTATGGTCGATACCGGTATCAAAGACGGTAGATCGACTTTGGAGTTTATGCCGATCGATACTATCAAAACATTTATAAATAAGTCTCATTCAAATGGGTTCGAGGTTGCCATTGCAGGTTCGCTCAATGCAGAAGATATAGAAAGGTTAACCTCGTTGGATCCCGATATAATCGGTGTACGAGGGATCGTCTGTGGCGGAGATAGAAATGCAGATATAGACAAGAATCTTGTAAAAGCATTGAAAGAGTGTGTGTCATAATATATGTTTAAAGAAAAATTATCAAATGGAATGGATGGATTGACATTTAATGATGTGTTAATCGTACCGAATCGTTCAGAAGTTGAACCAAACCAGATAAGCTTGAATACGAGATTATCCAAGAATATATCCCTAAACATACCCATAGTCAGCAGTCCTATGGATACGGTTACAGAATCCGAGATGGCTGTCTCTATGGCCAGAAATGGTGGCATCGGAATCTTGCATAGAAATATGTCCATAGAAAGACAGGTAAAAGAGGTTTATGCAGTCAAGAGATCGGATGAATTTATCATAAGAAGGACGATAACCGCATCACCCGACAATACGGTATCTCATATCTTAAATTTAATGAGAACGGAGAACGTAAGCGGTATTCCTATAATCAAAGATAAGAAGTTACTTGGTATAGTCAGCACGAGAGATATAAGAGGAATATCCGGGTCTAAACTCGCCGAAGAAGTAATGACAAAGGATGTTATAACAGCAAAAGAGGATATTTCCGTAGATAAGGCGTTCAAGAAGATGTACGACTCTAAAATAGAAAGATTGCCTATAGTGAACGAGAAAAATGAGTTTGTCGGAATGATCACGATGCACAATATAATGGAGAGAGAGAAGTATGCAGATGCTGTGAGAGATAGCGAAGGTAGGCTTATTGTTGGTGCTGCTATCGGTCCTTATGACTTGGAACGGGCAAAAAAAATAGATGCGGAGAAGGTGGATGTAATCGTTGTAGACTGTGCTCATGCTCATAATTTGAATGTGATAAAGAGTGCTAAAAAGATAAAAGAGAATATCAGTGCAGATATGATCGTTGGTAATATTGCTACGGCATCGGCGGCAGAAGACTTGGTAGATTTCGTAGATGGGCTTAGGGTAGGAATAGGACCAGGATCTATATGTACTACACGGATTGTTACTGGAGTGGGCGTTCCACAATTGACGGCTGTTGCGGATGTTGCAGATGTTGCAAAGAGGTATAATGTTCCTGTAATGGCTGACGGAGGCATAAAATTCTCCGGTGATATTGCCAAAGCAATAGCAGCAGGTGCTGATACTGTCATGCTCGGTAACCTTCTAGCGGGGGCTAAAGAGTCGCCTGGAAGGGAAGTGACCATCAAAAGCAGGCTTTATAAGAGTTATAGAGGTATGGGATCGCTCGGTGCAATGAGTGGAACGGACAGATATTCCCAAGCAGGACGGACAAAATTTGTGCCAGAGGGCGTTGAGGGGGTAGTTCCTTATAAAGGATCTGTGGAAGACATTTTATTTCAATTGACAGGGGGGCTCAAATCGGCTATGGGTTACGTAGGCGCAAAAAATATAGAAAGTATGCAGGAACGGGCAAAGTTTATGAAGATTACGAACAACGGTATCATCGAGAGTCATCCTCACGATATCCTGATAACCGATGAGGCACCAAACTATCCGTTGCATTAATATTATATTAGACTATTAGACCGAATAGGCAAGACAAAAATAAATAACAAGATAGACAACTCTAAAAAACTAAAAAAAGGTTGATTAAATAGATAAAAGCAAAAGTTTTTATTTCATCCTCTTTTTAAGATGAACAAGATACAAGCAATAATGGGCCGGTAGATCAGCTGGAAGATCGCCACCTTGGCATGGTGGAGGCCTCGGGTTCAAATCCCGACCGGTCCAT
>DUJX01000111.1:6977-7275 GCA_013329575.1 Halobacteria archaeon
CTTTATGCTGGACAGGAGTGAAGAACCGAAGGTTTTCGTTATCAGATAATCTCTATCTCGTAAATCTTTTTCAATTCGTCGAGATTATCTCTATAATACCTCATTGCATCCGGCAGATGCTCCATTATATCTGTGGCGGTTATACCGTCCATTCCTTTATTCTCAGCAGCTATATCTCCGGATAGACCATGGATATACACACCGATCCTCACGGCATCTTTTATATCTAGTCCCAATCCAAACATTGCCGGGATTGTTCCGGTTAAGACATCACCGCTTCCTGCTGTTGCCATTCCCG
>DUJX01000037.1 GCA_013329575.1 Halobacteria archaeon
TTCTTGCTCTTGCCGGGCACACCCACACATTAGAAAGATTCGTCCCCGGAGAGGAATTTAAAGGATGGGGTGAACCGTTGCCGTTTCCCGAGATTATAGCAGGAGCAGTCTGTGGACGATGGTGGAGCGGTCCAAAAGACGAGTCCGGTATACCTTTAAGTTACCAGTCAGACGGTACACCGAGAGGATATATGGTATTTGAGTTTGATGGCAACGGATATAAAGAAAAATATAATACTTTTAGTAAAAACCGTGATATGAACGTATCTTTTACAAGCGAAGATGTTTTTGAGGATTTTTACGGAAGATATAAAGTTCTATCAAATGGTATAATCTTAAAGAAGGATCTTGGTAATGTCTATGTCTTGGCCAATGTATTCAACGGTGATAAAAATAGTACAGTCGAGGTCCAGATAGATGATAGAGGACCGATACAAATGAAGAGAGATCTAAACATCGTCGATCCATACGGATATGCTACTTTTGATTACGACATTAAGTCTTGCAACATTGCGTTTTTAACTAGTGCTCTTGCCGTTCCACCAATTCCACAAGCATCCCAGTCTACTCATATCTGGACGACACCAGTACCAGATGATCTCGAACCAGGGCTGCATAAAGCTATGGTTACAGCCTATCTGCATAATGGAGACAATGAGCATACTTCTCAATCTGTTAAACTTTTTGAGGTTAAAAATAAACGGTAAATAGTACATATGGGTAGAAGAGAATAAAGGTAAAAATAATTTGGTATATGGACGGTATATTACATGTATATACGAAAGGATGACCATCTTATCCATGTCTTTATCTTATCTCTATCATATTATTCCAGACCAACGACTCTATCTACAGCATATGTCTTTATAATCAATGTTGGGTATATTATCAATTACGCCTTAAGTTAAAGGTTAAAATATTGAAAATCGTGATAATCTAAAAATCTAATACAGGCTCCTCATCTGCTGATTGCATGATCCAATGTTAATATACCACTCTAAATCTGAGGTTATTGTATGTTAATTTTCCTCCCATATAGTGTATAACAAGTTCTGCCCTGTATTCGTGCTCTTTCCATCCTCTTATAGGAGCATCCCACTGAAGATTCCATGTTTTACTCTCTCCAGGATCAAGAGTGTATATTATTCCTTCTAACGTCCAACTATCCACTAACTTTCCATCGTATGTATCATAGAGCCGTGCATCTACTACATATTGAGTTCTAGAAGATCCTGTGTTTTTTATTGCATAGTGAAAGGTGAGGTTCTCATACCTACCATATGTTGGTTTATCGGCTGTAGGATATGTTGACCATTCAATCTTCGCGTTATAACCTGATACAACAGATAATGAAGACAGCAGCATAATTGCTACCAAAAAAATGCCTATTATAACATTTTTCATTCTTGTCCTCCCTCATCTTGTTATATTTTCCATATCTATTACGACAAATATATATAAATACTTATTTTTTATTAAAAAGAATCTATCTTTGATCATTTTGCAAAATCCATTCTAATTTATGTATACCGCTTTAAAAGTAAAAATCAGGGTTTGGAATAGTTTATTCTATCACTCAAGACTTACTATATGGGACGAAACATTTATACAAGAATATTTATAATAATTTTGTGTGGCCAAAAACAATAAATTAAGCCCAATGGAGATATACAAGCTTCTGCCACAGACCAACTGTAAAAAATGTGGCGAAACCTGTATGGGGTTTGCTTTCAAACTCTTGAGTAAAGATCTTACTCTGGATAAATGTACTCCTTTATTTGAGGAAGAAGAGTATGCAGAAGAGAAAAAAGAGTTGGAAGAATTATTAAAACCGATAACTGAGGCAGAGATGACCGAAACAGGCCTGGTAATACACGAAGAGCTGTGTTTTGGGTGCGGAAACTGTGTTGTTGCCTGTCCTGTAAACGTGGCAGAAGATCCAACGGGTTGTGCTATTGGTAAAGGTGCATCATCGGATAAAGTTATCCTGAAAGTGGAGAACGGGAAGGTTAAAGCGGCGAATATAAAAACTTGCAGACGGTTTGGTAAGTATCGGATTCTGTGTAATGCCTGTATTACGCCTTGCCCCACAAAAGCTATAGAATTCCCAGGAGGTTAGGTGATTTAAATGATTTGTTTAGGTTGTTCATGCCTTTGTGACGATTTAGATTTTAAAAACGAAGACGGCAAGATTACGGTAAGTAATGCTTGTTTGAAAGGTTTCAAGCGAATAGACTCGTTCAACAAAAATAGGTTGATTCCTTCCATAAACAACGAAAAAAAGAGCATAGATGATGTAATTAATAAAACGATAGAAATCTTGAATAATTCAAAAAAATCTGCTATATTTGGATTGGAGAGCTCTGTTATAGAAGCACAGAACGAATCGATCAAATTGGGAGAGAAGATCGGCTCGATCATAGATAATTTTTCATCGGTTCATGGCGGATATCTGATAGAGAAGTTTTTAGATGGTAGCGTAAAAACATGCGCTTTAGACGATGTGAGGGATAATTGCGATCTCTCTATCTATTGGGGTTGCGATCCGATGAGTACACATCCACGGTTGATGAGCAAATTTTCATATTATCCTCGCGGAAAAAACAGGCAGAGAGGATGGGAAGAGGATAGGAATACCATTTCTATAGATGCAAGAAAGTCTTTGACCGCGAACATTACCAAAAAGTTTATTAAATTAAGACCTGGCAGTGATTTTGAGCTGTTTGAGGCATTTAAAGACGTTTTATCTGGAAAACTACCCAAGATCGGGGACAAAAGATTATTGATGGATGTCGGCACGTCTATAAAAAAGGCTAAATATGGCGTAGTCTTTGCCGGAGATGGTTTAGATTATTCGAGAGAGCGTGTAAACGATTTTATAGATTTGATAAATGATATTGGATTTAAATTACAGCCGGTTATGGATTCTATCGGATTTAGCAAACTTTTGTTCGACCGGTTTGGATTTATAAACAGTATAAACCTCGAAGATAAGAGTCATTCAGAAGATAACAGCATATTCAACGTTTTAAAAAGCGACGATATTGAGAATATTCTGATAGTAGAATCGGATATCGCATCGTATCTTCCTTATAAAATTGCAAAACGGTTGAAGGATATTAATTCTATATATATCGGTCCTCACAACAATTTAACCGCTTATTTATCCAAAATAACCATTCCATCGTCTATTGCTGGTGTAGAATCTGGTGGAAATGTGTGTAGAATGGATCTAAAGGAAGAAAAGGCTGAAAAAGTAATCGATTCGGACTTTTTACCATCGTACGATA
The DNA here is from genome assembly GCA_013329575.1 of Halobacteria archaeon. Taxonomy (GTDB): domain Archaea; phylum Halobacteriota; class Methanoliparia; order Methanoliparales; family Methanoliparaceae; genus Methanoliparum; species Methanoliparum sp8915u. The sequence continues at coordinate 3,291 of DUJX01000037.1, forward strand.
TATTAAATAAGATTAGAGAGGGATTATGAGCGATAACGATCTTATAATTATAGGCTATGAAAATAGAAATGTTTTTAAAGACGATGACCCGTTTGATAGTTCTTATACCGAGAAGATGGCTATAATCGAACTGGCAGAAGACGATATGAAGAGTAATGATATAACAGACGATGAAAACGTTCTGGTTTATAATGATTATGGAGAAGTCATAGTCAAGGCAAAAAAAATAGAAGAAGGTGATGTCGGAATTGCAGGCATGCCTAAAGGTCCATGGTTCTCCGCTCTTTTATCAGACAAGACCGAAGATTTTTACAGACACATACACGCTCGGATCAAAAAGACAGGAGATCATATAACGACGATAGAGTCTCTGTTTGGTTAAAATAGCAGGTAAAAGCAGAAGACATCAAAGAGCATATCTGCATATTTATTAGATAATCAGTATGTACAATCGTGCATCNNATCAGTGCATGTTTATGATCGATCATGCATGTGATGAAGATAGAGGATTGAGTAGATAATTAGTATGTATAATTGTGCATCCGATATTCCACATTTTATACGTATTTTCGTCTACCTATCTTTTTCAAAGTTTTTAATTTTCTTCTATCATCTCATCTATCACTATCTCTTTTATTCTTCTCTTTAGATCTTTCTCTTCTATTATTCCTTCATCCTCTATTATCTTCAAGATTATTACCTCTATCAGATCTTCTATTTTTTTATAATCTTCATCCATTTTTTAACACTCCCTCGATACATTTTTATTCGTATCTATGCCTTACAACCAGTATTGCCAGACTAGAAGTTATTTTTGGAATGTTCTCTTTATCCCCGTAAGTTATCTTCTCTATCGGATAACCTACATCTTCCAACAATATAAGGTCAAGGTCTTTGCATAATTCATCATTAAAAATTTTTGAGATATCCATCTTGGGTCGTCCTACAATCATTGCAACCCGTTTTATCGATAATACTTTATTTAACTCATCTTTTACATAATATTCGTCTTTAGAATGCCCGTCTATTATACAAACATCGGTCATGTCTATCTTTAATCTTGCACAGACGAGCTGTACAGATGATATCCCTGAGACGATCTCATCTCCGAGATAACCCAGTCCTAATACCATAGGATCTCCTGTGGATAATATAACCTCATCATCGGATAATTTTTTATTCTTTATCATGTTGTAATCGGCTAAGACTACTTTTTTACCTTTAATATAATTTCTCACCATATCTATGGCCCGCTTGCTACCATATACCGTTCCTGCATTTTCTATCTCCCGCCGGGCTTGCTCTGTCAATAAGCCTGGGGCTGCACCTACGCCTATTACTTTAACCATAGCTAATTACCCGATCTTTAAATATAATATGCACAGATTTTAGGTTTTTTGATATCTTTTTAGCCTTAAAATAAATCTGTTTTACCAGTTCTTCTCTTTCTATATCGCCTTTTTTATCGTTAAAATCTATTCCTGCCCATCTGCCAATCAAAGATGGCATGCCAACCAGACTGATCTCGCCCGTGCATGCTTGTAGCCCCTCATCGATATGTATCCCGAATACTATCGGCTGGTACTCTGTATTATCATAAGCCCATCGCCATCCTTTCCTGCCGGTAACTATTGCAACTCTTTCGTACTCTTTTGCCAGATTCGATTTCATATCTATCAGTCTATCACACCAAGGTTCTACAAAACCCGTAGTCCCGAGCAGAGATATACCATCCCTGCCTATCTCGGCACCTTTTTTTATGCCATCAGGGATCTCTATCTCTACAACAATCTCGCCCATATTATTCAATAACTGGTCCATTGCAGATCTGCTGATGGTATCTATTCCATATCCTTTTAAGACCGTCTTACCCGTCTTACCATCCTCTCCGGCACCACCAATTTTTCTCGCGATTATATCCATGTTACTAGTGATATCGAAGGCATGATCACCACTAAACTTCTTTGCAGCGGCTGTATTATCATCGATCAATCGTGCTCTTACTTTTACATCTATATTTACAGGGGTTTTGACTGTTAACTCGATAAAATTATCTATTCTGTCTTTATTATGATTATGTTTTTTAAAATAGGATAAATTGGATGACTCTGATAATGCTTTAACGGCGGCAGACGCAGTAGTACCTGTCGTCAATCCCCGCCTAAGCAGTCTTCCATCGGGGCATATTATGTACAATCCGCTTGCTATCGCATCATAAACTGTTTTATATCCTGTATCGTTCTTAGTATTTAGTTCATCTATTATCGTATCCGGTACATTTTCCACCCATTCTTCTGGGTACTCATACCGTTCTATCGGGTCTATTATCTTCATTCTTTAGCCTGATCTATAAGACCGTTAAATATTGCTACAGCAATAGTACTACCGCCTCGGGTTCCTACCGTTGTGATGGATGGCACATCCAGACTTCGGATATACTCTTTCGATTCGGCAGCATTTACGAACCCTACTGGGGTCGCAATTATCAATGCCGGTTTAATAACCCCCTCTTTTACCATATTAAACACGGCTATCGCCGCAGACGGTGCATTTCCGATTATTATAATGGAATCGTCTAATCTATCCTTGTTTTTGTAAAAACCGGATGCGGTTCTTGTGTTATTATCATCTTCTCGATAATCAGAACCGTCTGACAAGACGCATTCTACCTTATATCGATTGATGCCTGCTTTTATCATCTCTACGTCACAGTAAGCCTTATGTCTTCTCCTTATGGCATCTTTTCCGGCATCTATCGGGTTATTCTTAAAAACTATCAGATCTTTTATACCAAAATCGCCTGTCGCTATGACTGCTCTCTTTATTATTCTGTCTTCTGGGCTATCTCCCGTGATCTTTTGGCTTACGATCTCGTAACTCCTGTTGGCAATCTCCTTTGCTCCTTTTGTATAATCGCCCATGTCTCTCATAATTTATATCCTCTCGGTGTTATCAACATGATGTCATTATACTCTGTCTTAGAATTTCCTACTATCAAGATAGTACTCATATCTACAAAATCGGCATACTTTTCCAAATCTTGGCATCGGCATATAATCTCCTCCTCGTTGCTTCTAGTGGCGTTTTTTACTATACCAACCCAGCAGTCTGGTCTATATTTTTTTAGTATATCTATCGCCTCTTTGAACCTGTTAATTCTTCCTTTGCTTGAAGGGTTATATACAGATATTACAAAATCGCCTAATATAGCGTGTTCTAACCTCTTTTTAATGACAGCCCATGGAATCAAAAGATCGCTAAGGCTTATTACTGCAAAATCGTTCGATATAGGGCAGCCTAATCTTATATTAGCAACACTAAACGCAGAAATTCCTGGAATAACCTCATAATCGATGATATTTCCCTCTTTCATCATTAGTTCAATCACGAGACCCAACAATCCATATATTGCAGGATCTCCTCCGCTGATCAGAGATACTGTATTCTTCTTTGCCAAATCAAACGCCATTTTTGTTCTCTCTACTTCTTTGCCCATACCTTTGGATATCTTCTTTGCATTTGTATCGATGCCCTCTATGAGTTTGATATACCGGTTATGCCCTATTATGTAGTCCGACTCTTTTAATGCTTTTAACGCCTTTAATGTTAATAACTCTTGATCACCCGGTCCGATCCCGATTATGTATAATTTTCCCTTTTTATCATCTTGCGATTGCAATCGTCACCCTCCCATAGGCTTTTTTAGGATAGATCAGCTCTTTACCAAAATATAATGCCGACGCATCCGCCACACTTTTTAATCCTATCAATCTTGCTTTTGACTCTTTAACATCCATCATTTCTATCTTGTCTTTGTCTAAAAAAATTAATGGTTTTTTAATCTCGTCTATGGCATCGATCAACCCTTGTTCATCCCGTTTTAGATCCGTAGTAGCGATCACCCGAATATCTTTTATATCCGCGCCGATATCGCTTAATGCTTTTTTTAATGCGGTTAGCACCTCAGATTTACGGATGCCACGATCACAGCCTATCCCCACGCTTAATCCATCAGAATACTCCATTGATGTGGTAATAACAGGAACCAAACCGAATTTAGACAATAAATATGCTATATCGTTTGCACCATGATGTCCTCCTATCAATGGTATGGCATATGTCATCGTCTTATCTATAGCGACCACGGGCGTATCCGTCCATTTATCTTTGAGAAGCGGAGCAATCCCTCTGATGATGATGCCTGTCGGCATGAGAGCGACTATTCCATCGCATCCCCAGATCTCTTTGAATATGTCTTTTGACCAGAATGAGACGGTGCTGTCCTCTATCATACCGGCAATTATATGAAGTTTTTCCTCATCCTTTTTAAATCCGACTATGGCGATCATTTTTAAATCTCTTTTTTTGTAAATCTGCAAAAATTTTCTTATTCTGTCTATATAACCTTATAAACTGCATATAATTCTCGATATAGTTGATGTTGAACGCGAGATATGCCAAAGATTGCATCTCTTCTATATCTTTTAGATCTAATACCAACTTGTACTCTTCTTGCTCATCATCTATATTCGATCCGTCTAAGATATTGACACCCGTAGGGACGATATTCTCGTTGTTATATTCAAAGATCAAATCTGTCTTTATCTTGTATCTTTCATATACTTTTTTTTTCATAAAAACGGCGAGTGCGTTCTCATCCACTCTTTGGTATATTGAGATAATATATTTTATTATCCCTGGGTCAAACAAAGGGATATCTGCAGGCAGATACAAAAATGGCGCTCTCAATGATAGATGTTTTATACAATCTCGTAAATCATCAATGTATCCAATCCCCCCTGTCCGCACAACTTCTAAAACATCCTGATATTCTCTATTTTTGGATGTCCGTTTTATGACATATCTCTCGGTAGTCGGTGTATTTATCGTGGTACATACGACTATCCTGTCGATGATCTTATCCTGTTTTAGTTCGATCAGCGATTCTAAAACAATATCTATTATTGGTCTTCCGTTTATATTTAGAAGCGGTTTTTCTATATCAGCCATAAACCGTCTTCCCTGTCCTCCGGCCATCAAAACGGCATGCATCCTATCACCATCAATATTAACAATCTTCCAATCTCGTTTCCCGCCCCGAGTACATCTCCGTTTATCCCGCCAAAATTCTTGTTACATATTTCTAATATTATGAAATCTGCTAAGAGAATAAGAAGAGTATAGATCAACGCTTTTATTCCCCATATGTATAAAAATGGTAGAACAAAGAGGTACGATACGATGATATCCCGATGTGATCTCTTGTTTATAAACAATGATCCCATCCCTTCATGAATGCTCCTTCCGAAGTATGCCAGGTTTACCATAGAGATTTTTGCCATAATCTCGGCAAAAATAAATATAGCAACTATATTAAGCCCGATTATGTTTTTGATAGATATAAATAGTGCAAAAAAGTAAAAAATAAGAGCGAAGAGCGCGCCTACTCCAACGTTGGTATCTTTCATAGCATCGATACTACCATGTGCCATTAATCCATCGAAAAGGTCTGCAAAACCATCTATATGGATTAAACCGGTCAGAGTATATATAAAAAATATGATAACGAGCGGAAGTATCTCTTCTAACACGGATATACTTGAAACAAACACGGAGAATATCCCTATCAAAGACCCGATTAAGACACCTATTATCGGAAAGACGAACATGTTCTCTGCCAAGGCATGGAATCCTTCTTCATCGGTCTTGACAGGAAACCTTGTAAATAGTGCTATTCCTCCTATAACCGCTTTTAATATACGATTCACATCTTCTACTTATGATATCATCTATTTAATTATACCTGGTGAAGATTAAATAAAAATATATAAATTTATAAATTTAAAGCTAAAATTTCGTTTGTTTCGATCAAACAGCACATGTATTTATCTCAGCACTACCTGTCGTCATACTAAGGATCAGGTTAAGTACTTCCATCAAGTTTCCTATTATTGGCATGTTTTTCCCTCCTTTTATCTTAAAACACTTAATGGTATAAAATACTATATATATTTATCTTCATTACTAATGATTACTTTATCCTACTATTAAGAATAAATTATATATATAACTCTTTTTAAGAAGATAAAGGAGGTAGAGTATAATGAGAGTAGATGATATAAAAAAGATTGCCGTATTGGGTGCGGGTGCGATGGGACACGGTATAGCGATGGTAGCCTTACTAGCGGGTTATAATGTTGTATTGAGAGATATCAAACAGGAGTTTGTTGATAAAGGCGTTAAAGCAATGCGGGAAGAATTCGAGAAATTTTATGTAGCCAAAGGAAAATTAACCGAGGAAGAACTCGATAAAATAATGAACGAGCAGCTATCTACTGCCGTGGATATGAAAGATGCTGCATCAGATATCGATTTATCGATAGAAGCAGTTCCGGAGATCATGAAGATTAAAAAAGAAGTATTTTCAGATTTAGATAAATATGCGCCTAAGCATGCAATATTAGCATCAAATACATCGATGATGAGTATTACAGAGATTGCTAAAGCGACTAACCGACCGGATAAAGTAGTTGGTATGCATTGGTTCAATCCACCAACAAGGATGCAACTCGTTGAGGTAATAAAAGGAGAAAAAACGAGCGAAGAGACGATGCAGGTTATATACGACTTGGCTAAAAAGCTCGGGAAGGTTCCGATACGTGTGGAAAAAGATGTTACAGGATTCATAGTAAATAGAATCGCAGCACCGAGCAACGTACTCTTTGGTGCGATATTGGATAAAGGAGAGATAGAGCCAGAAGCAGTAGATGCGCTACTGATGTCGGTAGGACAACCCATGGGTGCGTATCTTTTGATGGACTATGTCGGTCTGGATATCTCCAGCGAGACACTAAAGTATTGTGCAGAGACGCTTTCTCCTGATTACAAACCATCTAAGGTCATATCCGATTTAATCAGCAAAAAACAACTCGGAATGAAGACCGGAAAAGGAATATACGACTGGTCCAATGGAAGACCGCAGATAGACGAATCTAAAGCCGCATTGGCAGCAGAAAAGTTTGATCCGATGGAGCCTGTTGCAGTTCAGATAAACGAGGCAGTAAAACTTCTCGAACAGGACGTCGTCAAAAACCCCGACGATATAGATACTGCGGTTAAATTAGGATTAAATATGCCGATGGGACCGTTCGAGATGCTCGGAATGTTCGAGGATCTAAAAGGCACACTAGAAAACCTCGCAAAGAAGTATAACAAGAAGATATTCGAGCCTACCAAGACTATCAAAGAAGGAAAACTTGAGGAGTTCTTGGAAAGTCGCAGAAAATAAAGTCTGGAGGGATAATATGACAGAAGATCTCGAATTTTTTAAGATAGAAAAAGATAGCGAATCCAAGGTAACAAAAGTAATCTTTGACCGTCCACCAGTCAATGCTATTCATGACGGTGTCTTAGATGAACTGAACAAAGTAATAGATATGCTCTGGAACGATGTTGATACACGTGTAATCGTTATAACCGGCGGTGGTGAAAAAGCGTTCTCTGCAGGTGCCGATGTTGCAGGAGGTAACATACCCACAAACCATTTTGAATTCCTCGAGTTCAACAGAAAGGGTGAAAGGATATACAGACGGCTTAGCGAGATACCAAAACCGGTCATAGCTGCCATAAACGGTTATGCTCTCGGCGGAGGATGTGAGCTTGCACTAGCGTGCGATATCAGGCTCGCAAAGAAAAAAGTTCAGCTCGGTTTCCCAGAGGTTACGCTTGGTATAGTTCCCGGCTGGGGCGGAACACAGAGAACGGTTAAGTTGATTGGTATGTCTAAAGCGATGGAAATGGTCCTTACAGGCGAAAGAATAACCGCAGAAGAGGCTGCAAAGTTTGGTCTGATTAACCGAGTTTACGACGATGATAAATTCGATGAAGAAGTTATGAATTTTGCGAAGAATATGGCCAAGATGTGTGCACCTATTTCGATGGCTATTGCAAAAAGACTGGTAAACAAAGGCGGAGAAGTTCCTATGGATATCGGATTAGAGATGGAATCTTTCGGTGCTGGATTGATGTACCCCACAGAAGATATGCAAGAAGGTATGATGGCACGTATGGAGAAGCGACCACCAAACTTTAAAGGGATATAAAACAAACTTTTATTAACACGTTTTATTTTTTATTTTTAAAATCAAAATAGGTGAAAAAATTGGATTTTAGGTTAACAGAAGAACAACAAGATATAAAAAATGCTGCAAAAGAGTTTGCCGAGGGCGAATTTGATATAGAATATGCGAGAAAATGTGATGAAGAACACATCTACCCAAGAGAATTGGTACGAAAAGCCGCAAAAGAAGGATTTATCGGAATGGCGTTTCCGGAAGAATTCGGTGGTCAAGGTTTGGGTGTATTAGAGACCAGCTTAGTCGGTGAGGAGTTTGCGAGGGTAGATTCTTCTCTCTCTCTGCCTATCTTGGCAGCTACTTTTGGATCTGAACAGATACTTTTGTTTGGTTCTGATGAACAGAAAGAGAAGTATCTTACAAAGATAGCTGCAGGCGACTATATCTCGTGCGGTATGTATACCGAACCGGATGCGGGAAGCGATGCTGCCAGTTATAAAACAACAGCAATAAAAGATGGGGATGACTACGTCATAAATGGAACGAAGACGTTCATAACGAACGGTGGTGTTGCAAACGGAGGAGCTTTATGTGCCGTAACCGATCCTGACGCTCCCAAGTTTTCCAATATGAGTGTTATCTGGATTGATGACATGCAGAACAAAGAAGGAATAACCATATCTGACCTAGGCAGAAAGATGGGAATCAATTCCACCAGTACATGCGAGATTGCTTTTGATAACTGTAGGGTACCACAATCAAACCTCGTAGGAGACGAAGGCATGGGGTTCATGCAGGCCATGATGTTCTTTGATACTACGAGAGTAGGTGTTGGCGCGATGTCTGTGGGTATGGCACAAGGTGCGTTCGACAAAGCACTCGACTATGCAAGGCAGAGGAAGGCGTTTGGAATACCAATAGCGAAATTCGAAGTAACGATGTTCAAGTTTGCAGAGATGGCTACGAAATTAGAGGCGGCCAAGAATTTGATATATAAAGCAGCATCTAAGATAGATGCAGGCAACCCCGATTTGATACTTTCTTCTATGGCAAAATGGTATGCGGGTCAGATCGCCGTTGAAATCTGCGATGAGGCAATACAGATTCACGGTGGTTATGGTTATATGGCAGATTATGACGTTGAGCGATTCTACAGAGATGCTAAAATTAAAGAGATCTATGAAGGAACGAAAGAGATAGAAAAATATACAATTGCAAGAGCAATTATTGGAAAAATATAATAAAAGATTAAAGTAAAAAAGGTGGTCATATGAATGAGATAAGAGATGTAGTAATTGTAGACTACTTAAGATCTCCTTTCTCGAGATCGAGGCCAAACAAACCTGAAAAGGATGTATTCAACAGCCTGAGGATGGATGATGTGCTTGGTGATCTGATCAAAGAACTTGTCAAAAAGAACGGGATCAATGCAAAAGAGATCAACGATGTTTTAATCGGTTGTGCATTTCCACAAGGCGAACAATGGCTTTATGGAGGACGAAGTGTTGTATTTTTAGCCAATCTGCCTGTAGAAGTCCCAGCACAACATATCGATAGACAATGTGGGTCATCAATGTCGGCAATACACCAAGGTGCTATGGAGATTGCGTTAGGGTACTCTGATATCGTTATTGCAGGTGGATTGGAACATATGTCACATAATCCAATGCCCGGTCCTGGAATAGAAGAGAGTAGGATAATGGTCGATATGAACCCGAGATTCTTCCCCAAAAATCCTGAATTTGATCCTGATTTTGTAAAATATGACATGGAGACATCTTTTAGCATGGGACTGACCGCAGAAAAATTGTTCGAGTTAAGACAGAAGGAAGAACCGCATATAACACGAGAAGAGATGGATGAATGGGCTTTTAAAAGCCATATGAAGGCGGCAAAAGCACTGCAGGAGGGCTTTTTCAAGGATGAGATAATGCCTGTCAAGACGAGATTGGCTGATGGTACCACTACCGTTGTAACCCAAGACTTAAGCATAAGGCCTGACACAACATTGGAGCAAATTTCATCGTTACCACCTGCATTTAAACCAAACGGCAATATAACAGCGGGAAATTCTTCTCCATTGAATGCAGGTGCTACCGCTCTCGTGTTGATGTCTAAAGATAAGGCAAAAGAATACGATATAGAACCTATGGCAAGGATTGTCTCACTTGGCTGGGCAGGCGTCGATCCGAGCGTTATGGGTAGAGGCCCTGTTCCTGCGAGCAAAAAAGCGTTGAAACACGCCGGGCTGGATGTTAAAGATATAGATTATTGGGAGATTAACGAGGCGTTTTCCATAGTCACGGTCAACGCGATAAAGGAACTCGGTATAGATCCAGATAGAGTGAATGTAAAAGGCGGCGCTATAGCCATCGGTCATCCATTGGGTGCAACTGGTGCCAGGCTTGTTGGAACGCTAGCACGGATTTTGGACAGAGAAGGGGGCACCTACGGCTGTGCGACACCATGTATTGGTGGTGGACAAGGCGTTGCAACAATCATAGAGAGAGTTTAAGATACTTTATCCTCTATAAAGATGAGGTGTTTTACCTTTTTCTTTTTTATTTGTTAATCTGTCATTCTTTATGGCCATCATAAACTCTGAAATTTGATACTGTTTTAAACATCTATTATTTCTTAAGATATATAAACGATTTTTTATTTTAAAACTAATATAAAAAATTATAAATATTTAAAAATATTAACATTAATTGTAATTAATAAACATGGTATAAAAAGGGGATATTGGAATGACAGAAAAAGCAAAAGAGGGAGAAAGGGAGATAGAATCTGATTCTTTTGAAGACTATAGACAAAAATACCCGGATAACTTGCCATTATACACTTATAACAGTATATTGGAGAGCATCGTCAAGACCATTCCAAGTAAAGTAGCTTTTATACAGGGAGAGCGAAGAGAGACATGGAAAGATTTTGATGCTAAAACCAACAGAATAGCAAACGGATTGTTGGATCTCGGGGTAAAAAAAGGAGAGAGAGTTGCAATATCCGGTTTTAATTCGATAGAATGGATGGAAGCATACATCGGTGCGTCTAAAATCGGTTTAGTTCCTGTAAATCTAAATCCGAGATTCTTGGATGATGAGATCAGATACATCTTGGACGATTCGGATTCGGTCGTTTTATTTATAGAAGATAGATGGATCGATATAATAGAAAAAAATAAAAGATGAACTATCCGATCTAAAAAATATAATCGTTTATAACGCGCCCGGTTGTAAACGGGCTCAGATTCTATATGGCGGGTTTATGGGCTTAGGTTACTGGAAGTCTCCATCAAAAACCGAGAAAGATTTCGTTACCATAAATGGAGAGCGGTATCTAGTAGTCAGAGATGAAGGCTTTGTTGATGAATATGGCAGATTTCATCTCTTGGGACGCGGTGGAGGATATGTAATAAATACTGGTGGCGAAAAAGTATATTCAGAAGAGGTGGAAGAGATAATAAAGAGCCATCCTAAAATAAAAGATGCAGCGGTTATTGGAATACCTGATGAAAGGTGGGGTGAGGCTGTTACCGCAATAATAGAACTTAAATCAGGAGAAAAAGCCACAGAAGACGAGATTAAAGAATATTGTAGAGAAAGAATGGCGTCGTACAAGATTCCAAAGAATATCATCCTTCACAGCGTATTAAGAACGGATGTTGGAAAAATAAATAGAAGAGGGATGGCAGATCTGGTATCAGAGTTAATATCAATATAGATCAGCCCAGATACAAACTTATGAAAATTTTTTAATTTTTTACTGTTTTTTATTTATACTAATATTGAGGAGAGTTTTGTAGAAATAAAGCAACCCTATCGCCTTTCTTAATACCTAAATCAGATAAAGCATTGGCAAACTTGTCTGAAAGATTATCAAGTTCTTTATACGTTATTTTCCGTCCATAATAGATCAATGCAGTTTTATCTGGGTTTCTTTCTGTATATCTTCTTAAATATTCAAAGAGGGGCGCTTTCCCATATAGATAGATTGGTCCTGGTATCACCTTTACCAAACGAGGCAAAATTTTGTTTATAATATTTCTAACAGACTCTTTATTTAATAGAGGAAGTATTGATGATAGTAGCCCGCTTTCTACCATTTTCTGGCTTATCGATTGGAAGATTGGTAACAAAGTTCGCACTATATTTCCTAAAACCTCATCGCTCGAGTCGGTCATTTTACTCACTATAAATAATGTATATATTAAAAACATTTATACTTTTCTAAAATGTATTTTTGAAACCAAAAAGTTATTATAATTTATTTTAAATAAATATAACAACGTGATAAATATGTCAGGCTATGATGAATACATGTTTCAATTTATCAAGAGGGTTATAGACGATGTCGGACCGCGCGCGTCGGGAAGTTCGGAGGAAGAGAGAGCCGGATTGATCTTTGAAGACGATTTAAAAAGGTATTGTGATTCAACGATCAGAGAAAAAGAGGAGTATCATCCAAAGGCTTTTATGGGATTCATACCGTATGCGATGATTGCAATCTATATAGCGATAATATTCTTCTGGATAAACCCACTGATATCTTTTATATTATCTGCAGCAGCGATGCTGGTAACTTTGACAGAGTTTGGAAGGTATATGGAAGTAGTCGATCCTCTTTTTCCTAAAAAAGTTGGAACGAATGTATATGGCAAAATCTCACCCAAAGAGGAGATAAAACAGACCGTTGTATATTCTGCTCATCTGGATAGTGCATATCAGTTCAACGTATGGGCATGGTTTAAAAGCTACGGGGGAGTGATTATAACAGCTTTAGCGATATTAAACGGTATCTTTGTCTTATTGGTCTCTCTTGTAAGGATGTTTGTCATAAACGGATCCGTGTTGAGCTTTAATTTTAGCGAATATATCTCTCTTATCTCTGCAGGAGGAATATTCAGTTATCTGTGGTATATCATGGTTGCAATCGGGATAGTGACCATACCGATGTTATTCTTCCTTAGCAAGGATGCCGTGCCTGGTGCTGCCGATGATATGGCAGGTATAGCAGTATGTTTAGGAATGGCAAAATACCTGAGTGATGAGAGGAATAAAGATGGGGGATTCGTTCCTAAAAACACCGAGGTTCTAATAATGGGAGTTACAGGAGAGGAGGCTGGATTGCGAGGAATGAGACGATGGTTGAATAGGCACGAAGAAGAGATGAAAGAACATCCATACATGCTTGTAAATATAGATACTGTCTTTGATTACGATAATATGGCTGTTATAGAGAAAGAATCATCTATCGGAGCAAAACATGATCGGGAATTGGTCAGTACGCTGTATAATATCGCGACAAAAGACCTCGGGTATAAATTTGATATATCAAGTCTACCGTTTGGAGCAACAGATGCAGCAGAATGGTCTAAACGGGGATATAAAGCGACCAACCTGCTTGCGGTACCATTTGATAAAGGTTTACCTCCAAATTATCATACGTTTCTCGATACCTATGATAGGATAGATAAAAGATCTCTCGATGCGATACTCAATGTTTGTATAAGATTTTTACAGGTGGTAGATTCATGAAGATATGGAGATAACATCAGATCTGCCTAATCTGGTTAGAATAAAAAAGATTGAAAAATTTAAAATTCTTACATTTTATACACTTTTATTTTAGTATCTTTGTTTTACAGAAAAACTATATATATTGGTTGTAGTATAGATAGAATCGTATGACGAAAGTATCGGACAACAACGATATCTTGAATGAGATTTTAAAAAAATTGGATATGCTAATTCAAATACATTCAGAGCTACTAAATGCGATAAAAGATGTGAATACAAATAAAAAAGTGTTAAAATCGATCGATGCGATAACCCTGATCGAGATGCCTCCCGATCTCAGAAAGACTATGATGGCTATGATGGAGTTAGAGATGGCTACGGTGGAAGAGGTCTCTATTAAGACAGGACGATCCGTATCCATCGAGGCTTATTGTTTAGAACAGCTTTGTAAGGATGGATATTTGGTCAAGAAGAACGGAGAACGTATCATCTTCTCGATAAACGATTATCCAGCAGATTATCAATATTTTTAATAGAAACAAAACCCTTAATAAAACATTCTTATCATAACATCATCACATAATATATAAAAAATATCAAGAATAATACTATTACCGATAAGAGATAATAATCGACGGATACTCTTTTTGCATCTTTAAAATTAATAAGATAAACGAGTGATGCGATGGTATTTGAAACACTATCGTTGACAGAATCTCTGAAACTACCTAAATATGATCGGCAGAACGTCATAAACCCGCCTCCTATCTTTTTAAAAAACCAATCGATGTCTAAGATGATCTTATTCTCATTCTTAAACCTATCCCGTATAAACCAGAACGGTATAAACGCGAAGAGGAATAACTGCACCGATGATAAGATATGAGATGCTCTGTAAGGATCAAAATCAACCGGATACGGCAGCAAATTATAAAGCAGATTGGGATAAACGCCTATAATAATACATAACGCTGCGAGTATTCCCATTCCTATATACATGTTTATCGGCGATCTTATCATATCTATATTCGGTCTTTTGTCTTTTGTAAACCAGATACTTCGGGGCACCTTCAATACGATATACAGGAACGTACCTATAGAAGCCAGTTCTAATAATATCCATACGAACGGTTGGTTAAGATATGCAGACGATTCTATAATCATCGATTTACTCACAAATCCACTGAAAAGAGGAAAACCTGATATAGATAATGCACCGATCATATAAATCCAAAAAGTAGCCTTTTTTTCCTTATAAAGTCCGCCGAGATCCGAAAGATTAGTCTTACCCGTACTCGCTATAAGTTCTCCTGCTGTCATAAAAAGAAGCGATTTATAGAGAATATGACAAAAAGCATGTGCAATAGAGCCATTTATAGCCATATTACTCCCAAGCCCTATCCCGCATATCATATATCCGATCTGTGATATAATGCTGTAAGATAGCATCTTTCTGATATCGTTCTGGATTAATGCAAACAGGACACCATAGATTGCCATTATAGCGCCGATCCAGATTAAGACATTTATACCGGAAAAACATCGGATTAAGATATATACCGCGCTCTTTGTCGTGAATGCACTCAGATACACTGCGCCTGTAACGGTAGCCGCGGGATAGGCATCCGTGAGCCATGTATGAAATGGCGGGACTGCTGCGTTTACCATAAATCCAACCAAGATAAGATACGATGATAGATATTCAATACCGCTACCCCACGGGAATTTTACGATATCTATAGACCCTGTATTATGCAGATGCAGAAGGATTCCACCTAAAAGGCATACTCCTCCAAAGATGTGCCAGAGAATATACCTAAATCCAGCTCGTTTAGCATTCTGGGTTTTATTAGACCAGATCAAGAATAAAGCGGTTAGCGACATAAGTTCCCAGAATATGAAGAGCGTAAAGAGATCTCCTGCAAATATCATGCCCAACGTGCTTCCAAAATAAAGCATTGCAGGGATATGTTCCAGATCTTTTTTCACGTGATACGAGTATATGTTTGCACAGATCGTTACTATGGTAAACGCGTATGCAAAGATCATACTCAGTCTATCGACCTTGCATAACACGAGGTCGTAATCTAAGAAATGGATGTTCCAAGAGGTAAACGGGATATCACCGAACAGATTAAATGAGACCAAGATTAATAATACAAGCGATAAAACTGGTAAAAATATGAAATACGACTTTTTTAACCTCTTGTCTCGTATTACTGGTAATAATAAAGATCCAATTATTATTAAAACCCCAGGATGCATCCACATAGCCATTTTATATCCTTTTAATTCTTGTTATTCACCTAATTTATCCAAGATCATCCGATTCATCATAATAATCCTCGTCTCGTGATAAGACCATTTTTAACATCATAGATACGGTTAAAAGTACTATGCTACCGAAAAACCCGAACAGGGCAGAAAAATTGGGAATCTTATCCCATATAAAATGGGTCTCTGCCATGACCGGTAGTATGGATCTGTATCCGATCAAGAATCCAACGAGTATGCTAAGTATAAGAGATACAATATATAAAACCAATAATAGATTATGTTTGATCATCAAGATTTTATCACCCTTTCATCAACATTCTTAACCTTAATCTTGTATCAAATCTATGATACGTTTTAACGATCAATTCAGGCCCTGTTTCTGATAAAATAATGCCTTGGTCGAAGAAACATCCGGTTTTTATGATCTTTGTATTCATGTTAACCACCATAGATACAAAACAGATTGTTTACTGCTATATCTGCAAGATTTAAAACGCCTAATGTGTCTGGGAAGATAAAAAACAATACCGATGCGATAGCAGTAATCAGTAAAGGAAGAACCATTAGAGTAACAGATATCTTGTTATCTTTAATCTTTGTCTTTATCTTATCAAAGTTGCCTTTATCCAGTTCATCAAACAAGATCGTCCATATTATTGGAAAGAAATATACTGCATCCAGTAGCGAGGCGATCAGTATAACAAATAAAAATATTGTGTAACCTGAGTCTATCGCTCCTAAACCGATAAACCATTTGCTTATAAATCCTGCAGCGGGCGGTAATCCACACATACCAAGTGCGCCTATTATGAACGAGATAGACGTAATAGGCATGGCTTTTCCTATTCCTTTCATCTCGCTTATATACTTCATTCCAGTTATAGCCGTTATCGTTCCAGCACACATAAAGAGTGTTATCTTCATGAACGCATGGAAAAATATATGGATCATAGACCCTTTAAGAGATAAAGGGCTCAACAACGATGCTCCAAGAATTATAAAGGCTAATTGGTTGATTGTAGAATAAGCCAACCTCTTTTTAAGATTGTCCTCCCGTATTGCAAATAGATTGGCAACAATTACAGTAAAAGATATGAAACATGCGAGAATTACTCCTAAACCTAGTTCTTGTATAAGATTTATCCCGTAAATGTAGCATACTACCCGGATAATCCCAAAAACTCCCGCTTTGACCACTGCTACAGCATGTAACAGAGCACTGACCGGTGTCGGTGCTACCATTGCGGTAGGAAGCCATGAATGAAACGGCATATATGCTGCTTTCATAAACCCGAGGATAAATATAACAAAAAGCGATTGTAAGACTATTTTTGATGCTGAATTAATCGTTATAATACCGCTATAAGTAAAATCGGTCGTTCCTGTTAACCAGTATGTTACCAAAGTCGCAGCAAGCAAGAAACATCCTGACGTGATCATGTATACCAGATATTTCCTACCCGCGGACAACGCCTCACGTGTCTCTTCGTGTGCAACCAACGGATAGGTAAACAAAGACAATAATTCGTAATGTATATACATCGTCACTAAATTTCTCGAGAATGCGACCCCGATGGTGCTAAACATAGCTAAAGCAAAAAAAAAGTAGAATCTAGTCTGGTTATGTTCGTTTAGCGATCGCATATATCCTATCGAATAAAAAGAGACGATTATCCATAATAGCGAAGACGTAAGAGCAAATATAAGACCGAAAGCATCCACATGGTATGCATAATCTATTCCAGGAAATATCGTAAACAAAGATAGGCTTATCGTACCATCTTTTAGTATAAAAGGAATTAAAGATAGAATCGATACACAACAGATTACGCTGGTAATGATCGTCCATCCCTCTCTCAAGTTTGGATGATTTTTAAACATTACGATTAAAACCGAGCATATAACCGGAGAGAAGATTGCAATCAACGGTATGACCGTTTCAGGCAGAACGGATATCAAAAAATCTGAGCATATCATAAACCGACTCCCATACTAAGATTAAACAGATAATTTATTCGATCTAACAATGGTAAAGGAACTTTTAAAAGCCAGAGTATGCCCATGACGATACAAAGCGATGCCAACGTTACCATCGGTATAAGCATGCTTGTTGGGACATCACCATGCGCTGATTCTGAAACGCTCAACTGTTTTCTCTCTTTTTTCATATAAACCGTCTCTATGACACGCCAGAAATAAAGAAGGTTTAAAACAGTGCTTAGCAGTATCACAAAAATAAATACAAATTTTTTCGAATCGAGGCATGCGAGTATGATATATAATTTGGAGACGAACCCGACCGTTGGCGGAATGCCTATCATGGATACGGCCGCAAGCATGAACGAAAATGTAGAATATGGCATTATTTTGCTGATTCCTGCTAGATCAGAGATGTTATGTAGGTCCAATCGGTAAATAAACGCGCCTGCTGATAAAAATAAACATCCTTTCATTAGAGAATGATTCAAGATATGCATCGTTGCAGGAGCTAGCCCAGACCATGGACTGGACGAGATTGCCGATGTCGATATACTGACCGCGAGCATAATGTAACCCATCTGAGAGACGGAAGAATATGCTAACATTCGTTTAAGATTTTTCTGCATCATTGCAAGCACCGAACCGAATATTATCGCTATCGCCGATAGCCCGGATAGAATGTTTAAAGAGTGCTCAAAAATAATAAAGTTTGGCGTGAATACAGAGAAAGCAAGCCTGATAAAAGCGTAAGCTGCCACTTCTATAATAATCCCGGACAATAGTGCGCTTATCTCAGACGGTGCCGATGCGTGCGCGTCTGGCAACCATGTATGGAACGGAAAAAGGGCCATTTTTATGCCTAAACCCACAAGAAAAAAGACAAAAGCGGTCTTTACTACATTNNCCGATCGATCCCATAAGAAGATAATTGTAACTCGCTTTCAGTGATTTTCTACCAGTGACTGCGACGAGAGCGTATGATGAGAGAGCGGTTAGTTCAAGTAATACATACATATTGAATAGATCTCCCGTCGATATCATCCCGCATAATCCGGTAACGAGCAACTGGAAGAGGGTATAAAATGGTATCGTCTTTTTATCATTCAAAATATGCTTTATGTTCTCTTTTGAGAATACCACGGCCATAAGGCATAAAAAAAGTGTTATAACCAATATATACGCATTTAATGGATCTATAACGTATTCTATCCCCCACGGAGGACTCCATCCGCCTAACCAATAATGTATAGTGCCTATATTATATATCCTATATAAGACAAAGACCGATAAGACTAACTGGGTTAATATAGTGATGAAAGATACATAAAAAGGTATTTTTTTATTTATCCTGCCGACCAGAGGTATCGNNGTTATAGCAGAGATCAAAGAGATTACTACTACTATCACCGGAAATTGTTCTATGATCCCGGAATTTACGATATTCTGAAAAATTTCGCCTATCATTATCTATCCTCTCTATCCAGTATCTCATCGATCTCGTCTTCCTCTATTGATCCAAACTCTTCGTATATACGTATAACCAGAGCCAATGAATAGGCAAGAACGGACACAGAGACCACAATGGCGGTTAAAATCAATGCCGTCGGTAAAGGATTTATATAAGTTATACCCGCCTTTAATTCGTCCATAACTATATAGGTGGTTCCAGGTATTATATCACCCAGAGAGATAAAGAATAAAAAGATTCCTGTCTGGAATATGGTCAATCCTATCACTTTCTTAACCAAATTATTCTTTCCGATCATTGCATAGACGCCTATAAGCATTATTACAACAGATATCCAGTAGTTGTATCTTGCTAATATCACATCGGATAACCATTCCATCATTGTAATCGCTCCTGTATCACCTAATTCTTGAATGCTAAATTTATAAAGATAGATACGATAGTAGCCATTACGGTCAATCCTATCCCTATCTCTACTATATCTATCAACAAAGCTCTTCTTATCTCGGTATCTACGGGTAGTGGTATGAATCCATAGTTAAGAAACTCTGCTGCACCTAAACTGAAAAGGATGCACGATAGACCGATAATGGCATATATATAAAGACCTGTACTGGAAAAATATGTGTTCTTCTTATCAATCTTATCTTTTTCCTCGTTAGATAGCCCAAAAACTATTGCATAAAGAATGAAAGACGATCCGAGTATTATTCCACCCTGAAACCCACCTCCAGGACCTAAAGCTCCATGTACTATCACATACAATCCGAATAGTTGGATAAGTGGGATGATCATCCTCGATACCGTCTTTACAACAACGTTGTTATTTTTATTGTTCTTATCA
Organism: Halobacteria archaeon; assembly: GCA_013329575.1. Taxonomy (GTDB): domain Archaea; phylum Halobacteriota; class Methanoliparia; order Methanoliparales; family Methanoliparaceae; genus Methanoliparum; species Methanoliparum sp8915u. The sequence continues at coordinate 23,457 of DUJX01000037.1, forward strand.
TCATTCATACCTAATCTCTCCTAAGAAGTAGCATAACTGCAATACCAGCAGTAAATATGACCACGGTCTCAAAAAGAGTATCATATCCACGATAATCTACCAATATAGCTGTAACGATATTCAAAACTTCCGTCTCTTCCAAGCTCTTCTCTTTGTATCGTTCTACCGTTGCATATCTGTAAAACTCCAATCTACCATCTTTTTCTTCTATGTGGTAATACTTTTCATCTCTTCCATAATGTTTCTCGCCTATTGTGATATACCCGTCCCATATTCCATCATCTACTTTATTAACGCTAGAAAGTTCAGGAAACCCTTTTTTCTTAAGTTC
>DUJX01000103.1 GCA_013329575.1 Halobacteria archaeon
CAGACGGAATATTCAGTTTGGACGCGATGACCGCATCGACTATAGCATCGTATCTATACTCTTCAAGCAGAGGGACTATCGCTCCGATCGCATAGAGATCAAAATCTAACCTGCTTGCCTCTATGGCATTTTTTCTTCTCAAATCCCTGTAAGTGGAACCTTGAATGGGCGCAACGAGAATGTTGTCTTTGAACTCGTCCTTTATACTGGCCATCTCTTTTAATCTATCTACCGTGACCCTGACATCCGCATCCGCCTCGTTATATTTCTCGTCGGGTTTGGTCGGTATATCGAGAGGTACGCAGATATCCGATCCGATCTCTTTCTGAAACCGAAGTATCTCAACGTTCTCAACGTCTATATCACCATAAACGGACAGTTGAAACGATCCAGAATCGGTCATAATAGCCCGATCGAAGTTTAGCATATTGTGGAGCCCCTCCGCTCTCGCCTGATCCCTAAGCCTTTGGCTTGAATATATTATATAGGAATTTGTTATTATCGCCTCAGCCCCGATCTTCTTCATATCTTTTGGTGAAACTACCATATTCTTTGGGTTTATGACCGGTAGTATCGTAGGTGTCTCTATAGTGCCGTGCCTGGTTTTTAAACGTCCTACCCGGCCCAGAACATCTTTTTTTATTATCTCAAATTTTGCGTCCATAATCTTCTCTTTGTTTGGTTGTATTGAAAGTTATTTAAATATAATAAAAGTATTCGTAGAACCTTTTTTTTATCTCTATTTTAATTCACTTGTATACGATGTAAAGGATCAATTTTAGATGATATTGTCTTTTATAGACAAAGAATCATGCAAAAAATGATAATTGAATTAAATTGATGCAAAAATGGATATAAACTATATAAGTTATATATTTTTTTAGAAAAATTTTAATCCTTTATTGATAATCCAAAAAACGGCTAAAAAATCGTTATTTCAAATAATTATTTATTAATTTTACTCTAAAACTTATTAAAAGACCTGTCCGGCCATCTAAACAGATCTATATTGGCAATTAATTATTTATCTCTCTTTTAAATTTTTGATCTCTTTTATGATCGATGGCTGTTCAACCCTAAATTCTATTGCTCCTTTGTAAATTTTGCCGTTATATCCATCTAAAGAGATAACCTCGCCCTCTTTTAGTTTTTCATCTAAAAAATAACAGACTTTTTTGTTTATGTCAATTCTTAAAGAAGAACATCCTATTAGACAAACTTTATTTAGCTCTCTCGCAACAACAGCCGCATGAGAGGTTTTACCTCCGACCGCTGTTAATATACCATCTGATAGATGCATAGTACTTATATTATCTGTTGTAATATCGTACGTCAAAAATATTACCTTACCATCATCCTTTTTAAATTTTTTTACCGCATCTTCTGTGAAAGCAATCTTTCCCGTTACAATACCAGAGCTAGCAGGTATTGCACTACCTATCAACTCAAGATTTTCATCATTTAATATAGTATATACTTTTATATTATTAAGGTCTACTCTTTCTATCCTTTGCAATGCTTCTTCTTTAGATATGATAGATTCTTTATATAGGTCATAAGCAATTTTAATTGCAGCATAGTCTGTTCTTTTGCCTGTTCTTGTCTGAAGCAAGAAGAGTCTTCTGTTTTCAACTGTAAATTCAAATTCCTGCATATCTCTAAATTCCATCTCAAGCTTATTTGATATATTCAGTATATCTTTATATACATCAGGCAATACATCTTCTAATTTGCTAAATGACCTCACTAGTGTTCTACCTGATACTATATCCTCTCCCTGAGCATTGAATATAAAATCCATATACAGCTCTTTATTGCCGTTTGCAGGGTTTCTCGTAAATGCAACCCCTGCACCGGATGTTCCGCCTAAATTACCAAAAACCATCTGTTGGACGATAACAGCAGTTCCTGGCATGCTGGGAATATTATATATCTTCCTGTATTCTCGTGCTTTCTTTCCATTCCATGACTTTAATACAGCCGTGGTAGCTTGTATCAGCTGTTCGTATGGGTCTTCAGGAAAACTTTTACCAGCATATTTTTTAAATATGATTAAATATTCTTTAGATATTTCTCTTAAAGCATTGGTGTTCAGCTGATATTCAGAATCAATTTTATACTCTTTTAAAAAATCCTTTGATACTTCTTCAAAGATAGACCTTTTACAGCCATATATTATTTCAGCAAAATTTGCAATCAATCTTCTGTATAAATCCCATACCATCTTTGGATTACCGGTCATTCGGATCATACCGTGTATAGTCTTTTCGCATAAACCGATATTACATAGCGTTTCTAACATTCCAGGCATTGAGATAGGACCGCCCGATCTTACGGATACGAGTAAAGGCTTCCTTGTACCTCCAAAAGTTAAACCCGTAGTGTTTTCGATTAAACGAATATGAGCGGTCAAAAGATCTTTAAAATTTTCATCTAACCGCTCTTTATTGGCATAATAATCATCACAAAAACCCGTATCAAGTATTATTGCAGGTGGAACAGGTAATCCGATATGGGACATTCTTATTAGACTGTAGGCTTTATTTCCAATTTTTTCAATATTTACCGTAGTAGGTGAGATGGTCTTTGTACCCAGAAAATAAATATGTTTATCCATAACTATGTTCTTTCCGTGAAATTAGATGGTAAATTTATTCATGACATGACTATAAAGCATCTCGGCTACATACATAAAAGCATCACCAGATTTTTCAAACTTTTCAGACACCTCGCAAAAAGTGTAATGTTCTTTAAAACTGTTGCACTTTTCAATTAATAACTTTTTTATTATCCTGTCAATTTTGTCGGTAGTCTGCTCAATTGTTCTGATATAATGAATCGAATTCAGAAATTCGCTTATATCTTCACGTAAATTTTTCTGTTTTATATCCATCGTTATCTCGATTATCTTAATCATCTCCATCGATGCAAATACTATCTTTTCAGATAAATCCTGCAGGTAGACAGATATCTCTTCAACGACAAATCTATCCTGCAACAATGATAAATAGAATGCTGCCTCTTCAAGATAGTCGATTACATCATCGATCATAGTAGCCAACTCTTTAAAAAATATATATCTCTGATCTTTTTCAGCAAGAGTTCTAATTTTTATAACCACATTATCGGCATCCCTCTCCAGAGTTTTGGCAATCTCTGCATTTTTATTAATAAGATCAATAAAATCGGGCGAGTTTATCCTTAATAAACTATCTCGGAGCATAGATGCGATATCTAATATATAGTAGGCGATATCTGAGATGTAATCCATAAATATCTCTTCTGTACTCTTCAAAAATTTAGAAAGTTCGGCCTTAATCTCATCATATACTATTGGTCGCGGTTTATTCTTTAACAGACTCTCACAACTAATTGCGAGCACTGTTTTAAATGCATCAAATGTCTTTTCATCGCCCAAAATATCATTAAATTTGCCACTTACAAGACTCGTATTTGTGGACAAAGTTGAGATTGCTTCGTATAGAATCTTCTCACCGCCCAGTATCAAAAAAGCCATATGTCCTATCTCGTTGTCAGCAGCCCATTTTAAAAGTTCTACAGCCATCTTTTTAGGAACAAATATCTGAAGTTTTTTTCTAGCCCTATTCCAATCTATCATAAATACTATTCTAGATCCCAAATATTCGAGAAAATCTTCTAAGTCATCTTTATCCTTTGCAACATACCTACCTGTAATCATATAATATACGGAACTTTCAAATTTAACATCCTCTTTTGTCGCTGTTGTGCTCCAATTTATCGAATATCTGTCGAGGATGCTCTGGAAGAATTGAACTCTGTTAAAATGAACATCAGTATATGTGATATTTGATGTTAAATCTTCTACGGTAATAACAATAACATGGGCGTCTGTCTCGCCTATATCATTCTGTATAACAATCCTATTATCGGCCTGTGTTGCAGTCGTACCTAAACCGGGATGATCAAACTTTAATTTTGCAGTCCTGTTAAGCCCCTTCATAAACGTTTTTATAATGTATTTATATTCTTCATCCACATTGAATACATTCGCGCCATCAATTGTTTCTAAAGCGATCATAGACAACAAATTATTGAGTTCTTTATGTAAATCCATAACCAAGAGATGAGGAGTATCTTTCATGCCTTTATCCGCCGAGATTATCAAATCTATCGTCTTTACGGCAATAGTTTCATCGTAGTCTTTTAATAATATGGTTTGCATATCATTATATCTGTCCGTATACTCATTGAATCTCTCATCGTCGCCTGCTATCTCGAGCGGTCTCATCATCGATAGAATACAGTCATCAATGCTTTTTAATATCTTATTCAATTCAGGAATATATACCGTATCTTTATCAACCAGACTACAGTTTTTTACAACATCATCATAAGCGATGTCATCAATCTTTGCATTAACCTTCTCTATCTGTAGATTAACAGGGAAGTCGGTCCCTCGTAAAGCTTTAATCTTTGCGGTCTGTAATAATGTAAAAAAATATTTTACTCTATCATTTGCTATAAGTCCTTCTTTTATAAGATCAGGCAAGATTAAATCTTTCTCTCCCAAATTTAGCAAAATTTTGTTTTTTATTGCCATGCACAATCACTCAATTAATGCTATTACCAAAAATCTATCAAATAATTTTATATTTTAATTTTATAATTATTTAAATATAAATAATAACTGCAAAAAAAAAAAGTATGACAGAAGTTTATAAAATAAAGTGTAATCCTATTAAAGAATATGCCTTATCTTTTATCAATAAAATTTATCACTAAAATATGTATCCTTGATCGTGTTTCAATGCCTGATCTTCTTTACAATAACCAATATTTCTTGTTAGCAAAATGCTATGCATACCGTCTTCCATCCGCACCATGCACAGAGACCGTTTACAACCGGCTTGTATGATGAAAGGTTATTCAGCCGAGTTCTTTGTTCGTACAAGAATCTCAAGATATCTTCTTCTGTCTTTGAATCAAATACTTCTGAGATCGTGTTTACTCCGTCTTCATCGCGTAAAAATACAGCGGTTGCGCGGATATTATCGATGTTGAACATGTATCTCATCCAGATCGCGTAGATTCCAAGCTGGATTTTTTGTAGGATACGATTATCGAAATCTGCCGGATCGGGAATCTTTCCCGTCTTCCAATCCCAAAGAACCAGTCTTCCATTGCTGTCTTTGGTTATCAGATCATATTTTCCACGTATAACATGGTTTGAATCTGTCTCTATCTCTAACGTTCCTTCTACGCCATCATCCATGATCTCATGTCCGACCAAATTATAAATCATAAATAAATTAAAATTATTTCCAATCGTCTTGAGCCGTTTAAAGAACTCGTCTGGGTTATGGTCTCTAATTACTCTATAAGGTTCTCGTGTTTTTCCATTATCAAACAATGATCTACCGAATTTATCTACAAGTTCTTCGATATCGATCGTATCTTGCCGAGATATAGCCTTGTTGCATGATAGAATCTCTTTAAAATGCGATTCTAAAAACGAATGAAAGAATTCACCAAGCCCGAGTTCGATCGAGACGGATGGTATCCGGCATTTCGGGCTTTCAATATATTCTTTGTAATATCGAAACGGGCAAGATGCAGATTTAATTCTGGAGATCGTTATCAGCATCTCTTCGGGTTTATAAGAATAGCCAGATGACACCGAGAGTACTTTCGGAATATCTTCGCGCATGAATGTAGCCGTATCAGAGTTTGATAGCTTAAACACATTCCCGTCGCTTGGTGTCTTCTTCATGAAAAATTATATATTCATACTACCATAAAACCTTAACCATCAGGCTAATTGACAAAAAGAGAAAAAGGTAAAAAATAATCAAAATATCCAAAACCTGTTATTCTGTCGGCTTTTTCTGATTGACTGAGCTTATTACCGGGCGCTCTTTTTATGGTTTTGATAGAAAAATGCGGAAAAATTTAAGTATCACAGGTGATTTTATCCGTCTTAGTTCCGCCGAAAAGCAATCTGAGTCAGACCCTGAGGAGCCCTGCGTTTATTGCAACTATGACCGTGCTAAGCGACATCAGTATGGCTCCAACTGCAGGGCTTAGAAGTATGCCGTAACCATATAGGACTCCCGCTGCGAGCGGTATTGCAACGGCGTTGTATCCTGTAGCCCACAGAAGATTCTGTGCCATCTTTCCATACGTGGCTCTGGAGAGATCTATTGCAGAAACAACTGCCATCGGATCGCTCTTCACAAGGATTATGTCTCCACTCTCCACAGCTACGTCCGCCCCGGCACCAATGGCTATACCAACATCGGCCGATGCCAGGGCTGGAGCATCGTTTATCCCGTCTCCCACCATGGCCACCATCAAACCTCTGCGCCTGAGCTCCTCTATCTTCTGAGCCTTTTCATCCGGCATGACCTCTGCAAAGTATTCTTCAATTCCAAGCTCTTCAGCAACATTTCTTGCGACGTCCTCACGGTCTCCTGTAAGCATCACAGGCTTTACTCCAATCTTTTTAAGCTCCCGCACAGTTTCTACAGACTCTTTTCTGATCCGGTCGGAGAGCGCTATAATTGCTACAGGTTTTTCGTCTATGACAAGAATCACTGTCGTCTTATCCTTGAGCCTCTCCGGTATCTCATGTTCCTTGGAACTCACAACCCTCACCTTTCTTCCCCCAACCATAGCCTCCACTCCGGTGCCCGGGAGTGCCTTAAAATCCCTTATGTTCTCTCTGTCCTTTGTTTCAGATGCTATAGCTCTGGCTATAGGGTGTTCCGAGTTCTCTTCCACAGAATCTGCATATCTGAGAACATCATCTTTTTTATATCCATCATCCAGCATGACCACGTCGCTAACACCGAACTTTCCCTCTGTCAGAGTGCCTGTCTTGTCAAACACAACAATATCAAGCGCTCTGGCCTTTTCAAAGGATACTCTGTCTCGTATTAAGATACCTTTTCTGGCAGAGAGAGATGTTGAATGAGCAACCACGAGAGGGACTGCCAGACCAAGAGCATGGGGGCAGGTTATCACCATAACCGTAACAGACCTTTCTAAAGAGAATCCAAGATCCATGGATGGAAGCCATAGGGCAAAAGTGAGAGCTCCGGCTGTGAGCGCCAGTATTGTCAGAAAGAAAGCAGCTCTGTTTGCTATATCCTGTGTTCTAGATTTACTTGCCTGCGCCTTCTCCACAAGATCTGTAATCTGGGATATAAAAGAGTCTTTTCCGGTCTTATTTACCTCAATTATGAGAGACCCTTCCCCGTTCACAGAGCCCCCAATGACCTGAGAACCTACCTCCTTTTTAACAGGAACCGACTCTCCAGTGAGCAAAGACTCATCAACAGAGCTTTTTCCATCCACAACAATCCCATCGGCAGGTAATCTTTCACCCGGCCTTACAAGGACTCTATCGTTAGGGGCAAGGTCTTCTACTGGGACATCTTCTACCATTTCTCCTTTAACCCTATGCGCTATATCAGGCATAAGCTTTGAAAGCTCTTCAAGAGCCCTCGATGCGCCTACAATAGATCTCATCTCGAACCAGTGGCCAAGAAGCATTATGTCTATCAGTGTTGCCAGCTCCCAGAAGAAGACGGTACCTTCTAAACCAAACGTCACGGCAGTGCTGTACGAATAAGCAACAGTAATAGCTACAGCTACCAGAGTCATCATCCCGAGAGCTTTTTTTCTTACCTCATCATAAAAGCCCTTAAAGAAGGGATATCCGCCATAAACAAAGATAACTGAAGATATAAGAAAAAGGACGTATTCTATTCCTTGGAAAATGAGTGAGAACCCAAGAAACTGCTGAATCATAGGGGAGAGAATGAGGACAGGTATTGTCAGGATAATGGAGATTATAAACCTTTTCTGAAAATCCTTAACCATTGAATCATGGTGCCCCTTATGTTCCATATGCCCATGATCCATATCCATATGCTCATGGTTCATCTGTTCATGATTCATATGCTCATGATTCATATGCCCATGATCCATATGCTCTTCATGCTTCTCCTCTTCCTGTTTGATCTCTTTATGATTTATTTTATCATGATTCATGCTCATGCCTCCAGAGTTCTTTCATATAAACAATTATCTGATTTTTATAAGATCTATGCATATTATACAACTCCCGCGATCTTTTGTGTTACGCTATCCTATATCTGATCACATAAAGATCCCAAAAACTGCTCATTCAATCTTTTTTTTATCCATCTGTAAGCTTTTTTGGCAGATTTATGATACGATATTCTCTCTCCATCTATTTTTTCATCTAATGAATGTTTATCTCGTTTTTTTGTATTTATAATTTATGATTTTTAATTTTTGATCTTATTTGTCCATAAAAAAATATAAAAATATAAAAACGTTCAGCCTATAGAGTGTTCATCAGAGAAAAGATGAAACTCTTTAAAGAGTAGCTGATGCCATTGAGGGAGGCTTAGATAGCGATCACCGATAAAGAAACTGTAATAGACGAATATTCAAAAAAGATGAAGTTAGATACACATCTAAAGTTGTTGATATTCGATTGTCTATGATTGTTCAATCCTTACAGCGATCTGTGATTCTTTGCAGAGCATTGATGCCCATAAGCAAAGCTTAAGCCATCTTTGGTAAACGAGAGCAGGGGTTCTATAGCCATGTTTTCACCTCTTGTTGTGGGCGAGAATGCCAAATTGGCATACATGCAATATCCTTATCTCTTTGATCAAAATGTTTCTGCACAATTTTAGCAAGGCAGTCTTGTTCCCACCGCTGAGAAAAGGATCAAGCATGGTCATCCCTCCTCCAGTGATCGGTTTTAATCTTTATATAAACATTTATATCACAATACATCTTTTTTAGATAAATATACAAACTAAAGACAATTATTAATCGATAAAAAAAGAGAAGAAGAGGTAAATAATGAATCAAAATACCTAAAACTTGTCTGTTATATTATTTGCTTCTTCTTACCGCATAGATG
>DUJX01000070.1 GCA_013329575.1 Halobacteria archaeon
CGGATAAAACAGAACTAAACTCCGCAGTGAAATGGCTGAACGATCGGTTTGAGATAATTCGTATCTGACTACGTTATGTTAGGTATCAGATTATGTTTGGTTAGTAAACTAATTAATGTAATATTATATATTTAAAAAACTTAAAAATGGCATAAAATGGCCTTTTTAATCATCTTTTCATCTTTTATCATCTAAAACCGCGGTCTCATCAGATTTTTTTGCTATTTCTCCGCCTAATGCAAGGAAGACCGTGCCTATCAGTATAAGCACCAGTCCCAAGACTCCAACAGAGGTAAGCGCCTCGCCCAGGAAGAGATAAGCGATCAAAGAGCATACAGCATATTTACATCCGGTAAGCGGCCATGCTATAGACGCATCTATATAGAATAATGCGAGAAAAGCGAGTATAAACGCCCCGATCAATAAGATCATCGCAATAAAAGATACTTTTACCATCATGAAGAGACCGAGGTATATCAGAGAGAGTACGAACAAGATTTTTACCACGTAGGATGATTCTAATCGTGTGAACATGGCTATCCCGGTGAGTATAAAGATAATAGCAGATATCCACAACCCGGTGTTGGATATTAAAGATCCGTAATCGACGAGATCTATCCCATATTTAAAGACGATGGATGCTATCCCGTATATTATACCTGCAGAGATAGCCAAGATTATGCCTAATTTAGACTTCTGGTGCAATCAGTGCCACCCCCAGTATTATAAATATTATTCCTACAGCCTGTAACGGAGACAATCTTTCTTTCAGGTACAAGTAACCAGTCACCCATGTCGCGATGAACTGTATCGACGTTATAGAGAAGAGGATGCTCACTCCCCCAAACCTTAACGAGAAGACCCAAATAATATAGCCGAGCAGACCGGTAAGAAGACCTGCAATAAAATATCTGTCGAGGAGATCGAACAATCTGGAATAATTTTTTAAATTGAACGCTTCGGACAGAAATTCTTTTGACAAATATTTAACTTCGGCGTTATGCAGAGGTTTTGACCATATATCGGCTACCTCTTTATATATAACTCTTATACAATTTCCTAATGTTCCGTATCGAGCACCTACGTTGACCTCGTTCCAGCGTTTAAAAAAGATAGGAAAGATTCCCATAAGTATTGCAGATATCACTACAACGAGTAGGACGAGATACGAGACCACAGATAACCTTCGTTTTTATAATATAAAAACTTAACCTTAAATGGCATTACAAAAGTTTACAAAAGCAGAGTTTATCTTAATAACATTAAGATACCAATAAAAGCAAATTATTTAAATTATTTTTATGCATTTTTATAATGCAGATCGTATCTTTATAAAAAGATGACTTAGAGGGCTGAATGATTTAAATGAGAAAGATACCAAAATGTATGAGCACACAACACCCAGATAACGTAAACTCTCCATTTTTTGCAAGTGATACCGAATTAGGTGGCGAGGACGAGATACAGGAGGCATACTATGTTTTCTCTCATTTAGGCTGCGACGAACAGATGTGGGATTGTGAAGGGAAAGAAGTCGATAATTTTGTGGTTAAAAAACTTCTAACAAAAGACGAATCATTCTTTAGAGAGAAAAGGTTGGGTGTAGATCTATTCATAACTTTAAGAGTGCCAAATCCAACCGTAGAAAAAGCCGAGGCAAAGATATTATTAGAGACGCTGGAAAGCATACCTCGATCTTTTGATGCTGCGAAATTATTTTACGAAGATGATATTCCACCGATATTCGAGATTATCCTGCCAATGACTGCATCGTATAAGTCTCTCGATAGGATTTATAGATATTACAACGATTTTGTCGTGGGAAAACAGAATAAGCCTTTTAGAATGGGAGATATAACAATTGCCGAATGGATAGGAGAATTTAAACCAGAAAAAATCAACGTTATACCTCTCTTTGAAGATATGGAACATATGCTCGATGCACATAATATAACAAAAGAATATTTAAAAGATAAAGATGAGGAGTATCAAAGAGTCTTTCTGGCAAGATCTGATCCAGCCATGAACTATGGGATTATCAGTGCGGTTCTTTTAAACAAGATTGCCCTGCAAAGGTTGAATAGGTTATCAGAAGATCTTGGAATCGAGATATATCCTATTATTGGTGTTGGTTCTGCCCCGTTCAGAGGCAACCTCAAACCACAAACGGTAGAACGAGTCGTAAAAGAATATCCGAGTACCTATACGTTTACAATTCAATCGGCATTCAAATATGATCATCCTTATGAAGAGGTTAGGGGGGCGATAAGAAAATTACAGGAGAGAAGACCCGGTCTGCCGCATGAAGTGGATGAAGAGCGATGTCTGGAGATAATAAAGAAGTATTCTAACGAGTATCAAAGACAGATAGTAGAATTAGCACCGGTAATCAATATCATTGCAAAATACGTTCCAAGCAGAAGAAAGAGGAAGTTGCACATAGGATTGTTCGGTTATTCGCGTAATATAGAAGGGATCGCACTGCCGAGAGCGATAACATTTTCAGCCGCACTTTACTCAATAGGTCTGCCACCAGAGATCCTCGGTCTGAATGCTTTGAGTGATGATGATATTCAGTTTCTTAGGGATGTTTATGTGAATTTTGATGATGATTTGAGGGATTCTCTTCGGTTTTATAACTCAGATACAAGTTTTTTACCGAAAGAACTTAAAAAAACGGTTAAAAATTTTACTGATGCCTCGCCGGATGAAGAACATAAAGAGATAACGGATCATATCGTAGAATCGGTAAGTAAAAATAAACACGAAGATCTACAAGAATATATTTTAAGAGCTGCCCGATTGAGAAAATTCTTAGGATAACACCTTATTCGTAGGATAACGATAAAACATAGTGGATAGCCTTACTAAAGTTTTTAGGCTATTTTTTTAAACTATTATAAAATAAACAAAAGATAAATACCTTAAAATATTTTTAATGACCAGAATTAACTATGTCTAAAATAACTATAAACCAAGATTTATGCAGTAGATGTAATTCCTGCGTTGAGGTCTGCCCGGCAGAGATCTTCGTATCTAATAAAGAGGATATCCCGACAGTCTTGGATGCTGTAGCAGATAAATTCTGTATCTCTTGCGGTCATTGTGTTGCTATCTGTCCAAAAAATGCAATAGATCATAAAAATTTCCAAGAAGGACGGGTAACCCCAATAAAACAGGAGTTAATACCATCCAGCGATCAGACTCGGGAGATGTTAAGATCGATTAGATCGATAAGAGAGTTCAAAGATAGACCAGTAGATAAAGAGCTGATCGAAGAGATAATCGATGTAGCACGATTCGCACCGAGTAGTACGAATCTTCAGACTACCGAATATATTGTAGTCCAGAATAGAGAGATATTAAACAAGATCGTGGACCTAACATACTCGTATCTTGCTAAAATGTCTAAGTTGCTCCATAATCGACTAATAAGTTCTTTAATCAGGGTAGTCTTACCAAAAAACGCCGAAGAACTTATCTCTTACGGTCTAAAGTTTGATAGATACTTGAAGGCACAAGAACGGGGTAAAGACAAGATACTGTATAATGCCCCCGTCCTTATTATATTTCATGCCAATAAGCGAACTCCTTTTGCCGAGGCAAACGCCAATCTTGCCTTGCATAATGCTTACGTCTATTGCTGGAGTCTCGGTTTAGGATCTTTTTATACAGGATTCGTAGTCCAGGCATCACATCAGAACAGCGAGATTCAAAGATTGGTATCGGTCCCTTCGCCGAACAAGATATACGGTGCCTTGGCTATCGGTTATCCGAGAGTTAGATACAATAAATGGGTTGAAAGAAAGAGTCCTAAGATCGAATGGATTTAATAAATCTAATAAATCAAAAAGGTGTTAAAATGGGATCGTATAAAGGGATAAACGGATTGATAACCGCGTTCATGGAGGTTATAAACGGTTTTGACGATTATAGAAAGGGTAAAAAGGTCGCATTTGCAGGATCTGTCGGTGTTTGTACACCGTTTGTAGAATTACTTGCGTATGGTGTTAGGAAAAAAGGATTGGATATGGTGTTTATCCCTGGTGCCGATTTAGAAAAGACTAAGATGATGAGATTAGTAGAGGATGTCGGATATCAAGTCACAGAGGATAATGGAGACGCACAAGGTAGCGATATCATTGTAATACTCGGCGGGCTTGCCATACCCTCATCCAAAAAAACCGTTGAAGATATAAAAAACCTGATAAACAGGATAAATCCTGACGCAAAGATAATAGGCATCGGATTTATGGGGATATTCGAAAAAGAGGGGTGGATTGAAGATATAGGTTTTGACGTGGTGATAGACTCGACGATAGATCCGGTTAGGGTCATAACCGTTTCTAAGTGATACGTTTTATAAATGGTAAAACAGATCTATTTTAAATTTTGATCTTTGACTGGCTATTGGTTCGATACTCGCTCTTTCTCTGTATTATAGATCTTTTTACGTATTTTTCCACTCGAACAAAGTTCGCAATCTAAAGATCTTGTAACTCTAACTATTTTTGCATTTATCCCTCGTTTATCGAGCTCTTTTCTAAGCCAATCTTCCTTAAAATGTTGATCAAAACCCAAGACGATTATATCCGGCTTTATATCTTTTAAACTCTCAAACATATCGTTCTCATTACCTAATATCGCTTTATCTACGACTTTTAAAGCAGATACCATCCTTAACCGTTGATCTTCCGATATTATCGGTTTAGGTTTATGTTTTACGTTCCTATCACGTGCAACTATCACATACAACTCATCACCCAAAGATTTTGCATCTTCTAAATATAACAAATGTCCTGGATGCAGTATCTCAAAAGTTCCTGTCGCCAAAACTCTTACCATTCTTTATCATCTCTGTATTCAGGCTCATCAAACTCAATATCAATCACAGAAATAGTTATCTCTTCTCCGTTTGAGTTATAGGACTGCCATGATCGAGTATCATATGGATATGATGTTATGATATGAACCGATCCTTTTTTTCTAAATAATACCAAATCTGTGTCGGATGGAGCATAAATCCTTGACGGATGACTATGAACAGTTCCTATGGTCCGAATACCGATAGGAAGATTATAAAAATTCATTAATGCACCTTTAGTCGAGCTATAAGTGCCAGGGATCAAGATAACCTCGTTTATAATTCCGTCTTTCTCCTTCAAAAGTCCTGAAAACTCATTGGGATATGAAGATTTACTTATCTCAAGTATTAAAAATAAGGTGGATTTAGCAATACCTTTTATACCCTTTTTAGATACCTTCTTCATTAAGATTACCTTATATCTACTGAATTAGTGCCTATTACGATATATTTTTACACAGAAAAATAAAACATACTTTTAACTGTTAATACTTTTAATCATCAAGACAGGTTTGGGTTATCTCATCCGACTTATAAGTTTTTCGTCTTGAAGATAATTTGCAGACAAAATAGATTATGGTATTAAAGAAAGAGACTAATCACAATTTTTATAAAACACATAACACATAAGATGTCTGGTTGATAAATTTAATATAAAACGATAAAATGATTAGAAAAGCAATCGTATTTGACAGCTCTGGCACGCTCGTAGAGGTATTTCGTGTCTTAAAAGATCTGGATAGCAACCAGTTTATTTATGATGAATCATCAACGTATATGGTAAGCAGAAAAGATGCTTGTGCATTAATCGCGATCGATGAAGATATAAACTGGATATTAAGCCAAGATGACGAGAGATTTATCTCTTCATCCGACCTCGAGTTTAAAGTAAGTTGTTATTCTTTAAAAATAATAGAAGACGAGATATACAATGCTTTAAAAAGAGACAAAAGGGCAAAATTTGCAGATATTAAAAAATTGATAGGTAAAGTCTACCCCATCCATAAAAAGATCTATTATATAAATGTGGGCTTGATCATAGACACGTCAAGGAGCGAGAATACCATTCGTTTTTTATTGGGATCGTCCGGTAAGATATTTAAGAACGTCTTTCCTTTATTTGATTCATTAAAAAAAGATTTTGATATATATATTGCAACAGGAGATACCAGAAGATCTGCCATCGCACTCGCAAAAATCTTAAATATCGACGATGACAGAATATTCTCACTCGCTACACCAGTCATCAAAGAAAAAATTATTTTAGAACTAAAAAAAGAGTATGATACCGTGATAATGGTTGGGGATGGTATAAACGATCTGTTGGCGTTTAGAGCTGCGGATTTAAGCATATTAACGAGACAACAAGATCAAAAGGTTCCAGAGATTCTTACAAAATCCGTCGATCATATAGTGTTAGACCTGCTTCAGATACCAAAGATAGTCGAGATTTATGAAAAAAAATAATACAATATTAACGGATAAGCAGATTAAGATATTAAGGCTTAGAAAAGATGGGTTATCCCAGACAGAGATAGCAAAAATGCTGAAAACGACCAAACAGAACGTATCTTCTATCGAGCGGGGCGCATGGCAGAAGATAGAACGAGCTAAAAACACGTTGTTATTTGTAAAGATATTAGAGGCACCAATTGTGATTACAATGGAAAAGAACTCTATTATTGGTGATGTTATAAAAAAGATATATGAAGAGGCGGACAAGAACGATATTCATGTGTTATACGATGAGATCTCGCTTATTACAATGATAAAGGAGAGTATCGGAGAGAGGATACAGCATAGAAAAATATTAACAGATCTAACAGTGGGAATAACGGATACTGGAGACGTACTGATTTTTAACTGTAACAAGATCAACAAAGAGTTTTGCAAAGATTAATAGCAAAGATTTAACAATACCCAAATCATCTTTGCTGATTTATTAAATCTATGTCTTCTCTCGTATTGAGATTGAAAAAGCTCTTTAACTCTGGATCTATCTTTTTAATTAACCCGATAGGGATATAATTAACATCTTTCAGCAATTTTACGCATGAAAAAACTTTTTTTGACTTGATATTAATTGAATACTCACATGCTCTATACATCGGATCTTTTCTATAGACCGCATGCAGAGGCTCGCCATATTTTTCGCTCCATACAGCGATGGCTGCATCAAAATCTATGCATGCTCGGAAGAGGAAATTTACCAAATCTTTATTTAAAAAAGGAAGATCCGTTGCAAAAATTCCACAATACTCCGATTTGGCATGTTTTAACCCTTCATATATCCCGGCTATCGGTCCAAAATCTTTAATCGTGTCTACTACGACAGATATATTGTAATCTTTTAAAACGCGCTCAACATCTTCTTTCTTTCTCACTCCGTCAACTACTACTATCAAATCGCCGACACATTCTGCCAACTTCGCAACAACCGATTCGATCAAAGTCCTGCCGTTTATCTCGATAAAAGATTTGTCGATACCAAGCCTAAGACTCTTCCCTCCTGCTAAAACGATGCCGGTTCTATCAGTCCGATCTGCGGTTGTATCCATAATCTTCTCTACTATCTGAAGTTCTACCATCCACCATAATGATTTTTATATCTATGATATATCTTTATCATACTTAATATTTTTTTTGAGATGGTGTACCAAGATGGAGAATATGGATGAATCTTACACAATACCGCGATAAACTATCACTTTTAATAGATATAGTTAGCAGACCGTTCAGTAAGATCGGATTGACACCGAACCAGATCACTCTTTTGTCTTTTATTTTTGCAGCGATAGCAATGATCTTTTATTATAAGAGAATCGTCTATTTAGCACCGCTTTTTTTATTTGTCTCAGCAGTATTGGATCTCGTCGATGGCAATATCGCCAGAAAAATAGGGCTTGAAAGCAAATTTGGTGCCGCCATAGACTGGATCGTCGATAAATACATCGATTGTCTCGTGATAATTAGCATAAGCTTGGGTGGATTCGTATCGGCAAAGATCGCCTTGTTTGCAGTCTTCGGTTCTATGATAAACACGTTTATAAAACCCGTAACCTATACAGAGATTGGTTTTGAAAAAAGGGTTGATGGAAAGATCATAGACCCGCTCGAGGGGATCGGGATTTTTGGACGACCCGAGACGATTATCGTTATAATAGTCGCCTCCGTTTTAGAGATGTTTTTTTCAAGCGCCTTATTATACGGTATTTATGTTATCGCAGTAATGACCAACATATCTGCTATAGACAGGATCATATATTTATACAGATCTTACGGCCGTAGTCG
>DUJX01000119.1:0-3980 GCA_013329575.1 Halobacteria archaeon
AGATACAGATCTATAATCGTTAGAGAAAAATTAGTAAAAGCCTACAATAGTAATATATTAAACGATGAAGACCTGATAGATTTTGGCAAGGAAGAGGCAGTAGATTATTTTTTAGGTGAAAAAACGACAAAGATGGCATATATATCGTATATTATCTCTATCATGGATATGTTCTTAGCTAAAAAACCTGCCTTGATCTTGGACAATATATCATTTATCTTGGCAGAGGATACTATCCGAAAATCCGTAAAAGATGCATTTTTTGTATATCCATCCATCGATGGATGCGAGGATAGGGCAGATGATATCCATCCGTTTTTCGGAGATAGACTTTTGATAGGGATTAACGAGAAGAGTTTTAATGAGATATTACTTAAACGAATAGATGTTCCTTACTTCAAGTATTCGAGTACAGAAGATATACATGATTTAGGTATAGATATATTATTTTATCATAAAATGGACAACAGACAGTTGGAAGAATTAAAAAATGTTAAAAAGGTGTATTTTGGCCTAAATCTGTTTTCAAATTGTTATTATTGTTCCGATCTTGTCATATTGGATAACATAAATAGGTTTTTTACAAATATAGAAAGATTATATTTTAAACTGATTAAAAACGATAAAGAAAGATTAAATAAATTGGTGGTAAAATTCGGCAATGTAGATTTTTTAAAAGAGTATGTAAAAGAGATGATCGCTCATATTAAAAAGATGAACGATGATAGGTAATATTTAGGCGATATCGAATATCGAATAAATTTATTAATGACCATGAAACTATTCGTTTTAGGTCTAATGATTCTTGATCAGCAAGATTTAATATCATCATCCGTGAAGGATCGATGATAAGAATCGGAGAACTTTTATAAATAGATTTTTATATTGCATATTGAGCAGATCAAGATAATAGAGAAAGAAGATAAGGACATGATACAGAGAACGACGAGTTCTTAGTATATTGTTTAGAAGACTTGTTGTATCGGGCAATATTAAAATTTTCAAAATTAATAGAGGTAAAATAATATGGAAGAATTTTCGGATGCCGAGAGATATAGGTTTAAAAGGACTTTAGAAGAGTTAGAAGATATGAAGGGCCAAGGAACAGAATTATTATCCGTTTATATCCCGCCTAACAAACAGATCTCGGATGTTACTGCTCAACTGAAAGATGAGATGGGATCTGCATCAAATATAAAATCAAAATCAACAAGAACAAACGTTCAATCTGCTTTATCATCCGTCATATCAAGGCTTAAATATTATAGAACACCTCCAAAAAACGGAATGGTCATATTTTGCGGTACAATTCAGCTCGGAGGGGATAAAACAGATATGAAAACTATAATCATAGAACCGCCCGAGCCTATAACGTCATATAGCTATCAATGCAGTTCTGAATTTTATATTGAGCCTCTTAAAGATATGCTAAAAGATAAGAAGACGTACGAGCTTCTGGTATTGGACAGACGGGAGGCGACTGTCGGTATTTTAAAAGGCAAAAAAGTAGATATATTAAGACATCTTACATCAAACGTTCCGGGAAAACAACGCCGAGGCGGGCAGAGCTCTGTAAGGTTCTCAAGACTAAGGGTTATCGCGATAAACGAGTTTTACAAGAGGATAGGTGAGGCTGCAAGTGAGGTCTATCTTAACGAGAACTTAGAAAACTTTCAAGGGATCTTCATAGGCGGTCCGAGTCCTACCAAAGAAGATTTTGTAAACGGCGATTATCTGCATTACGAGCTCCAGCAGAAGATTTTAGGCGTGTTTGACGTTGCATATACCGACGAGTCTGGGATCTATGAGCTTGTGGACAAGTTAACCGATAGTATAGAGGGATTAGAGATAGCAAAAGATAAAAAGATCGTAAATAGGTTTTTGAAAGAGGTTATAAAAGAGAGAGGACTCGCAACATACGGTGAGGATGAAGTGAGAAGAAACTTATTATTAGGCTCGGTAGATACCCTCTTGCTCTCAGAAGGCTTGAAGAAGGATAGAGTAACATTTAAATGTAACAACTGTGGCCGAGAGATCACAAAAACGGTACCGTATCAGGCGGTTGTAGAGACAAAAACGTGCGAGTGTGGTTCTAATATGGAAATCAAAGACAGAGTAGATCTGGTTGAAGAGATGATAGATCTGGCAGGGGCGACTAGTACTAATGTTGAGATAATCTCTTCCGAATCAGAAGAAGGGGCACAATTTTTAAATGCGTTTGGTGGTATAGCAGCAATCTTGCGATACCAGACGGAGGGATAATGTTTCAAAGATTCATCGAAGAAGTATACGACATTTTAAAGACGGCCATCGTGGATCTCGGTTGGGATAATGAAGATCTTTCGATCGATTATTATGACAAGATCTCGGATGTATCTTCTTCTTTAGCATTCAAGATATCTAAAAGAGACAAAAAAAATCCAAAAAAAGTAGCAGAAGAGATTTATCAAAGAGTATATCCTTTAAGGGACGGATATGATTTAATAGGCGATATAAAACTTATCGGTCCTTATCTAAACTTTTATGTTAGTGATAAATTTATATCGGATACCTTAAAAGATGTCTTGACCAGAACGGATAACTACGGCTGTTTGGATTACAAAGGGTCTATCGTACTTGAACATACTTCTGCAAATCCGGACGGGCCTCTCCATATAGGTCATCTGCGTAATTCTATACTTGGAGATTGTCTTGGCAGGATTTTAAAAAAAGCCGGTTATTCGGTCGATATTCAATATTATGTCAATGATCTGGGTAGACAGGTTGCAGTAGTAGTATGGGGAATCGAGAATTTAAATTTAAACGTCTCAGATCAAAGATTATTGAGATATAATTTTGATGCAGATATGATTCCTCAAAATATAAAGGTAGATCATTGGATATCTCAAGTGTATATCAATGCAAACAGATTAATTGAGGAAGATAATGATACCTTCGGCCATAATAAGAAAGAGATAGACATCCTTTTAAAAAAGTTTGAAGATAAGGACGAGGATGTTATTAAAAAATTTGATTTCGTCGTTGTTCAGTGTCTGAAAGGAATCGAACAGACGTTAAACGATCTGGATATTCATATAGATAAGTATGTGCGAGAGAGCCAGTTTGTATTCAATGGCGATGTTGAAAGGATAATTTCCCGTTTAAAAGATACAGAATATGCTTATTATGAAGATGGCGCTTTATTATTAGATTTAAGCTCTTTTGGATTTGAGAAAGATTTTGTTGTTACGCGAGGCGACGGAACATCGCTATACTCTACCCGAGACCTCGCATACCACGCTTGGAAAGCGCAAAGATACGAAGATATGATCGATATATTGGGTGCCGACCATAAACTGATATCGAGCCAAGTAAAGACGGTATTAAAAATTTTAGGGTATAAAGAACCGATAGTGGTAATATTTGAGTTTGTCTCTCTACCAGAAGGGTCTATGAGTACACGAGGTGGTCGATTCATATCAGTAGATGAATTATTGGATAAAATGAAGAGGCAGGCATATTTTGAAGTCGACGAGAGGAGACAAGATCTATCTGAAATAGAAAAAAAAGAGATTGCCGATATGGTGGCCATCGGCGCAGTAAGATACGATATTATTAAAATTTCCCCCGACAAACCGACCATGTTCGATTGGCGGGATGCTTTAAACTTCGATAAGAGAGGAGCACCGTTCATCCAATATTCTCATACCCGAGCTTGTAGCATACTTAAAAAAGGAGGAGATTATGGCAAACCTAATTTTGACCTTTTAAAGGATAAAAATGAGATAGATCTTATAAAACTCATATCGCGATATCCTTTGGTTATAAAAGAGGCTGCCGATAATCTAAGACCGAATATCCTTGCCAATTATTCCAGAGAGTTGGCAGAACAATTTAACCAATTTTATAAGGATGTACCGGTACTTAATGCTGCCACAGAAGAACTAAGATCTGCACGATTGGCTTTGGTAGACGCTTTTAGGATCGTAGTAAAAGATTCG
>DUJX01000119.1:4011-10188 GCA_013329575.1 Halobacteria archaeon
ATCGAAGATTTCGAGCATGTAGCAATAAATATTATATAAAAACAAATAAAGAAGAGATGTTTATCGATTTGAAAAGTTAAAAAGGTGATATTATGAGCGAGAAAAGAGTAATCATGTTAGAAAAAGAGAAAGAGACTAAAAATACGATACGATACAAAGAAATAGAGACAGAAAAATCTCCATTAGTTATGGGAACGGCATACATACAGAAAGAGACGTTTAAACAAGGAGAAATCCCTAAAAAAATAAGTATAACAATAGAATGGGAGTAAAGAACGAAGGATGTTGATAAAATATGATCAGTGTAAACGAGGGAGCATTAGACATAGTAGAATCTATGTTGGATTGGGAAGAAGAACTCAATATTGCAGTAGATGAGCTTAAAAACGGGTCTCTTGTCATAGATTGTGGTGTAAACGTAAAAGGGAGCTATCAACTCGGTACAATGTTTACTGAGATCTGTATGGGTGGGCTTGGAACTGCAAACATTGCCATGGGTAAGATAAAAGATATACCTTTTCCGTTTGTTCATGTAACTGTGGATCATCCTGCCATATCTTGTTTGGCATCTCAAAAAGCAGGATGGAGCATAAAAGTCGGTAATTATTTTGCCATGGGTTCAGGCCCTGCCAGGGCATTGGCTTTAAAACCAAAAGATGTTTATGAGCGGATAGATTATGAAGATGATTCAGATTATGCTATTATTGCACTTGAAGCAGACAAACTGCCAAATGACGAGGTTATGAAGCATATTGCAGACGCATGCGATGTAGATCCGTCGAATCTGTACGCAGTAGTTGCACCGACAAGAAGCCTCGTCGGATCGGTACAGATATCAGGTAGAGTGGTCGAGAACGCACTTCATATACTCGATGAGTTTGGATACGATGTGACAAAGATAGCAAATGGTGCAGGCTTTTCTCCTGTGGCTCCCATTAAAAAAGATGCGATGGGCGTTACGAACGATTGTAACATATATTATGGATCCGTTTATCTGACCGTGGACGGTTATGATGATGTGTTTTCAAAAGTTCCGTCTATAAACTCTAAAGATTACGGCAAACCGTTTGCTAAAATATTCAAAGATGCCGGTTATGACTTCTTCAAGATAGACGAGTTCTTGTTTGCACCTGCAAGAATCACGGTAAACGATAAAAAAACGGGTGAAGTATATTGTTTTGGACGATTAAATCCTGATATAATACTAGAATCGTTCGGAGTGAGACAAGGATAAGATGATCGATCGAGATCTAAAATTTTATGGAAAGAACGATATCATCCATGCCACATTCTATAAAAAATCTCTGGACAAAGGAGTCATTCTGGCTCCTCCCCACCCGCTATTAGGCGGATGCCGCTGTGATATGCGTCTTGCAGAGATTGCAGGAGAACTTTATGACAACGGTATATCCGCATTAGCGATCGATTATAGACCGAGATATAGTGAGGGGTTAGGTGAGATAGAAGATGTTAAATCTGCGATAGACCTTGTTAAAAAAGAGGGCTGGAATGATATAGTCTTGTTTGGATACTCGTTTGGTGCGACAGTCGTCTCGAATATAATCGATGATAGGATAAGATCTCTCGTCTTTATGTCGATAGTAAGAAAGATAGGTAATATCGAGGCAAAGGTAGATACAAAATACAGCAAATTGTTCATACATGGTAAGATGGACAATATAGCCCCTTTCGAAGAGTTTTTAGAGTTATATAATATGGCTACTGGAGAGAAACGTTGTATCGTATATGACACGGATCATTTTTATCTCGGTTTTATGGAAGATGTCGCAAAAAGCATATCCGACTTTATCTTAAATGTTTTTGGTGAGAGAGTAAAAGAATAATAGGATAAAAGATAAATAATACAAAATATTAGGTCAGAGTCTTGAGTCTTTATAATCCTTTTTGTCTTTCTACAATAATTCTATCATACTATTTATGGCCAATATGGTCTCTATATAAAGATCTAACCGTTACGGTTTTTCGATCCTCTTGATAAAATCGTTTAGCCCCTCGACGAAACCATCTATATCTTCAACTTTTTTGATATCGAGCAGAGTACCGAGAGAATAGGGGAAAGGACCGGAACACGATACAGGGTTGACCCCGCGCTGTATAAAATAAGAGACAACATCCGGGTACTCTTTTATTAGATCCTCAACCAGCGTGTCTTTTGTTATATTCTTACTCATTTTATTATCTTCAGTATAACCCTGATCTCGTCTCGCCCGTGTGTATGTATATATTCTTCTTCTGCGTATAATGATCAAGCATCATCTTGTGCGTCTCGCGTCCTATACCGGACTTCTTGTACCCTCCGAAAGGCGCATGTGCAGGGAGGTTGTTGTAATTGTTTACCCATATACGTCCTGCCTCGATCGCTCTTGCTACGCAAAGTGCCCTGTTTATGTCTTTCGTCCATACAGCACCGGCAAGACCATACTCTGTATCGTTTGCCATCTTTATTACCTCATCATCATCTTTGAATCTTATCACGGAGAGCACGGGACCAAATATCTCTTCCTGTGCGATCCTCATCTTATTGTCAACATCGGTAAATATGGTCGGTTTAACAAAGAACCCGTTCTCCAGCTCGTCGTCTGTTATCCTGTAACCGCCATAGATGAGATTAGCACCTTCTTTCTTGCCTACCTCTATATATCCAAGCACCTTGTTAATCTGATCTCTACTCACCAGAGGACCCATCATCGTATCTTCCTCCCACGGCAGACCTACCTTTACCTTATCGAATGTCTCTACCAGTTCGTCGATGAATCTTTCGTATATATCCTCATGAACGAAAGCTCTCGATCCAGCACAGCAGACCTGACCTTGGTTTAGAAGTATTCCGATTGCTGCTCCCTCTACAGCCTTATCCCATGGACAGTCAGGGAAGAATATGTTCGCCGACTTGCCGCCAAGCTCCAATGTAGACGGTATGAGCTTTTTGGCGGCGTAATCCGCTACGATATAACCTACATCCGTAGAACCGGTAAAAGCAAGCTTGCGAAGATCTGGATGTTGAAGCAGATAAGTTCCAGTTGTAGAACCGGGACCTGTAACGATATTCACTACACCAGGAGGAAGAACATTTTCAAGGATCTTTGCAAACTCGAGTATGCTAAGAGATGTAAGGCTCGAGGGTTTTATAACCACCGTATCACCGGCTGCGATGGCCGGCGCCAATTTCCATGCTGCCATTAGAAACGGAAAATTCCATGGGATAATCTGCCCGACAACTCCAATAGGTTCTCTTAACACTATGCTCATCGTTTCTTTATCGATCATTGCAACTTCTCCCTCTTCGGCTCGAATAACACCTGCAAAATAGCGGAAATGATCTATAGCCAGCGGAAGATCCACATTCATCGTCTCACGGATCGGTTTGCCGTTGTCCATCGTCTCTATCATGGCAAACTTTTCTTTCTCCGTTTCTAGCATATCGGCTATCTTTAATAGCATGTTAGACCGAGTTTCAGCATTGGTCTCTTTCCATTCTTCGAACGCATTCCATGCAGATTTTACTGCTTCATCTACATCTTCCTTGCTGGCATCTGCGCATGTAGATAGCAGTTCACCGTTTGCAGGAGAGTATGAGTCAAACGTCTTACCATCTTTTCCATCGGTCCATTCCCCGTTTATAAACAGTTTATACTCTTTATCCATCTGTTTTTCTGGCATCATTTAATTTACCTAAATTTTACTTATTTTTATATTAAATAATACTATCTATAAATTATAATAATTATTACTCATCATCATAATAATAATTAAAAATAAAAACACTTAACTAAAAAATCTTTATCATATTTCTTTATATTTGTCCAATCGTCGTACCGTACGATCATCGTTTAGATAGGGTTATAAATCCGCTTTAAACTTTAAGATATTGCAAGCGCTGCGGTTCTACCAAGGTCAAAACATTTTTCAAGGTCATCCTTTTTAGGTTCCTGTTTTACCATAAGTCCCGGCTCTATCACGTTCATTCCTAACTCCTTCATCCTGTTTATGATCGTGGGTACACCCTCCCCGCTCCATCCGTACGACCCAAAAGCTATGCCTACCTTGTTTTTTAAGTCTAACGACTCCATCTTTGTTAATACAGGAGCCATTGCCTTATTAAGTTCTCCCTTATATGTAGATCCGCCTAATATTATGACATCGGCATCGGCTAGATCTTTTATGTCGAGATCGTACGCATCTTTCAGGATTAACTCTATGTTTGGTACCGTTTTTACCCCTTCGGCTATCGTCTCTGCCATAAGTTTTGTGCGCCCAAGCCCACTAGCATAGACTATAACTATTTTAGCCATAGTTAACCAAAGATCTTGTTAAGATATAACCTTTTTTATAAAACAATCCGAATGTTACCCAATCTTTTGAATCATCGAAGCTGTTTATCATAAATTCATTAATCATAAATATAATACGCATAAATATAATACGAAAAATATTAAAAACTATTATGTATTATGCGATATTACTTTTATATGGGATAGAATATGCCAGACATCCATTTATATGCCATAAGCACGTGTATATATTGTAAAAATACCGTAAAACTGTTGAATGAACATAATATAAAATACGAACTGACCTATGTAGATCTGTTGGATAAAATAGAGAGAGAGAGAGTTTTAGACGAGGTAATGAAGCATAATTCTCGTTTAACCTTTCCAACCCTCGTGATAGATAACAAGGTAATAATCGGATACGATAAGGAGCGGATACTGAACGCTATCAAGGATCTACAAAAACAACCATCGAGAGAAGAGGCTATCAACCAGCTCTATGAATCTCTCAAAAAAACTCAGGAACCTAAAGGATTTTTCTTTAATAAAGATTCAGATACCACGTTAAACCTTCTAGACAGCCTTCTTGTTAATAAAGAGAGGTACGGATATATGTCATGCCCGTGCCGTCTCGCATCCGGCGATCGTGAGAAGGATAAAGATATAATCTGCCCGTGCAGATACAGAGAAGACGATGTTAAGGAGTATGGCCGATGCTACTGCGGTTTATATGTTTCTAAGGAATGGAACGAGGATAAGATACCACACATAGATCAGATCCCCGAGCGAAGACCAGCAGAAAGAGTGACCTAATAATTGATATAACAGGAGCGGATGGATCATGAAAAGACTCGATGGTAAGAAGATAGCCATAATACTCGATGATGATTTTGAGGATTCTGAATTTGATGTGCCATACAGAAAGCTTAAAGATGAGGGGGCCGATATTACCATAGTAGGGCTAAAAAAAGGTAAAGAGCTCACCGGTAAGAACAAAAAGGTTAGGACAAGGGTGGATGCAGAGTTTGATGAGGTAAACCTGGAAGATTTTGATGCGTTGGTCATACCTGGTGGTTATTCTCCCGATAGGCTAAGAGCATATCCCCAAGCGGTAGATTTTGTCAAACGGTTTAAGGATAAAGTTATAGCGGCCATTTGCCACGGTCCTCAGATTCTTATCACCGCGGATATGGTCAGAGGACGAACAATGACTTCTTGGAAGACTGTTGCGATAGATCTTAAAAATGCCGGTGCGAATTATATCGATAAAGAGGTTGTCGTAGACGGAGATATGATAACATCGAGGCAACCATCCGATCTCGATGCCTTCGTCGGTGCGATAATCGATAAGTTAATAGAATGATCAGCAGAACGATAACTGCATGATCTTTTTGATAATCAAGAGTTATTCCGTTGCTTATACGACTAAAATTAGCTTTTAATCATATATTTTAATATTATTTTTTCAAAATTTCAAAAGAGATTCAAAAAAGAAGCATTTTTGCATATTTTAAAGAATAACTGATCGATTTGTTGCCATCGCCCAAAACAGGGCTCATATGTCCGGGATAAATGTTTTCTACGTCTAACCTTGTTAATCGTTCTATAGAACTTATGAGGTCTGAAGAACTGCCTCCGAAGAGATCGGTCCTGCCAAAGTTTCCGTCCGAGAATACCGTATCTCCTGAAAAGAGGTTTTTATTCGTCCTATCGTAGATACAGATGCTACCGATGCTATGACCGGGTGTATGGATTATCTCGAGTAGGTCATCACCTACATCGATCTGGTCGCCATCTTTAAGCGATATCATAGGTTTTATTTCTGGTAAATCGTTTATCCCGAATAAATAGGCGGCCGTATAATCTTTATCGTTTATATGATCGA
>DUJX01000132.1 GCA_013329575.1 Halobacteria archaeon
CCGCCGTAATATAACCCATCATCCACTACGTTTAATCCTGCATTGCTCACAGACGAACCGATGCAACCAGTAAAATGAGATCTGCCCTTCAATACCTCGTCGCCTTTTATATTACTCACGAAAATGTTATCGAACAGGTCTGAAACGGCAAAAGGGGATAGTATGACATCATACTCTTTAGAATCTACTCTCCTTCCGTTCATCGACTCTTTTGCCATCTTGGCAGCATTCTTGCCTATCTTAAAAAAATCTATATCGTTATTATGCGATACATCAAACTCATATGCAGAAGACAAATTATCTTTGTCATCCGATACTATCACATCAGATAAACCGTATATGATAGTCGTCTCCACCTCTTTGTCTATCCCTTCCGTGTTTATTATTCTGATTTTCTTATTGGAACTAAAGACGCTACTACTTACTGGTTTTACCCCGTTTATAGATCTAATCCCATCATTTATCTCATCTACGAACCCCATCATGTCAGATTCGTCCAACTCTTTTACATCTTTGTCATATATGCCCAAGTCTAAATTATATTTTTTATACCCATCATCCTTGACAAAACCTTTCCAGCCCTCATCTCGTCCTTTTATCTCTGCATTCTTTTTAGCAGACTCTATTTGAGCCCCGATATCTTTCTCGATGGACGTGGTCGAAAATCCAAAGCTGTTATTATGGCTGACTCTTATTCCGTAACCTTTGGTGCAATCTCTTACGAATCGTTCTAATGTTTCGCATCTTGTCTTTATGCTTAAGCCTGTCTCTGCATCTATGTATAACTCGATACCATCCACGCCAATCTTATCGGCATGCCGTCTAAGACCCTCTGGAGATAATAAGCTTATCTTACTCGCCTCCAACTATAGCAGATTTTATCGCGATATGCGGCGAACCGCTACCAACCGGGACGATCTGTCCCTCTTTACCACAATGCCCGCCGTTGATCTTCAAATCTTTTCCTACACCTATGACATTCTTTAATATCATCAACGTCTCTCCTGAGAGCGAGACATCTTTTACCATGCTTCCAATCTCACCATCTTTTATAATATACCCATTTTCGGCATTAAAATGGAATATCCCTTCGCCAGTACTGACTTCCCCGCCACGCGAACCGCATAGATATATACCGTTGCCCACCATCTCTAATAACTCATCCATCGTCATATCCCTGTTATCTATGTAAGTATTACTCATACGCGGGATCGGTATATCGTCAACCTCCGCCCTACCGTTGCCTGGTCTCCCATCAAATATAGACGCCGTCTCTCTGTTGTGTATATTGGCAATCAACACGCCATCTTTTATCAAAAGTCGTCTTTCTGGCTTTATTCCCTCATCATCGAATGGATAATACCCGTATTCTTTCATTGTCGGATCATCATATACGGTAACCAGCGGAGATCCTATCGTCTCACCAATCTTATCTTTCAGGATGGAGTCGCCAGCCAAAATAAGATCCGCCTCGGTTGCATGACCAACAGCCTCGTGTATAAATACGCCGCCTAAATTCTGGTCCAATATTACATTTTGTATCCCTGAAGGAGGAGATAATGCGTTTAATAAATCCAAAGAAGTACGTGCGGCTTTTTCTGCAAGTAGATGCGGCTTTTCTCCGTCCAAAATTTCTGATCCACCGATTATATAATCCCGTTCAGACCCGAACTGATGTTTATTTCCGTCCTTTGAAAGGACGATCATCGAATATCTTGTCCTCTGCATCTCGTAAGACTCTTCATCGGTATCGTCGCTATAGTATATCATGTTTAGCCTGGTCGATTTATAATCGATCCTGGTGTTCTCTACCTTCTTGTCTATCCGGGCGCTACGTTCTATCTCTCTTAAAAGAGCGATCTCATCTTCTTCTTTTGATACCTTACCAGTTATAGTTAAAATTTTTGTTGGATTACTGTCTTGCTCATACCGCTTCAAAATCGTTTTATTAGATCTTTTAGACGAAATTTTGGCAAGTTTTATTGCATCCATCAATAATTCATCCGTCTTTTTATCACAGTTTGATGAGACGACCCCCCATCCTCCGTCATGAAAAGCTCTGACGACTACAGAAAAATCTATCGAGGTTGAAACATATTCAACATATCCGTTCTCGATAAGATATGTCCTGTTCTCCGTATTGCTTCTTCTAACATCCCAAAAATCAGCCGACATGTAAATCTCTTACAGGTGATGAAATTACGCCATTCATTGTACCTTTATCATCGGCGATCTTCTTTATTTTGTTGAATACGTTACCCTTCTTTTTAGACGAGTATACCAGACTATGCTCTAATACTTCCGATATGCTGCTGACTGGTATTATCTCTATTCTTTTCTTATATTCGTCTTCGATCATCACATCACCTAAATTCAGTTTTGGAATTATAACCTTTTTTATACCGGCATCCGCAGCGGCTTCTATCTTATATGTAACCCCTCCAACCGGTAGGACATCTCCACGAACAGATAATGATCCTGTCATTGCTAACGACTGATCTACTGGAATATTTCTTAATGCTGATATAACCGCTGTAGCAACAGAGATACTTGCCGAGTCTCCTTCTACCCC
>DUJX01000122.1 GCA_013329575.1 Halobacteria archaeon
TGAGTCAATAAAAGTGTTGCAGCGGTGACCCCTACTATAATCAATACTGCAGTGGTTATAACATTGCTGGGCATTATAAATCACATCTAATTAATAATAACTAATGAATAATAAACCTAAATACTCTTTAATATTTGTGAGTCGTAACCAAGGATCCTAATCTCTTCTCAAGAGTATATCGAGAATCCTTCCTTTTGCTGCATCTCCCTTTACGATCGTGTGCAACTTGTGCAGATCGGCTACGAGATCATTGGTATTTATCTCTTTTATGCCTACCATCGTGTCAGGGCATAGGTGCGATATTTTGTGAATTATCTTAACAATCTTTTCTGGCGCGTATCCTAATAACTGGGATAGATCTAAAATCTCTTCAAATCTCCTTCGACCATACTTGCTCAGCATATCCTTTGTCCAATCAACCAGGTTGCTTACCAAAAACGGATCCATAAACTCTTCCTCTGTAATATCTCTTGCCTCTTTCTCTCCCCACTTTTCTGGTAATTTTTCTGGTAAAGGTATAGCAGCAGATTCTTTTCTCTCTTCTCTCCTCTTCTTTCTCTCCTCCTCTGCCTTCTTCTCTTCTTCAGGCTCTTCTTCCTCCTCTTCTTCTTCCTCTTTACTTATCGCAGGTGCCTGAATCAAAGTGGTAAGCCCTTTTAAATCCCGAAACGGATTCTCTATGTTGCTCATCTGCTCTCTTAAATCCAGCAACAGTTTCTTTATAGACCCTTTTACCTCTTTTATCTCATCCTCCAATGCTTGAATCCTCTGCTCCGGCTCCTCAGACTCTATCTCCGTTATTATCTCATCTGCTTTCTCATTTTTAAAATCCAATCTTTATCCTCCTCGTGCTGGTTGTGTTGTTAATTAAAAAAAAAAGAAAAAGAAAAATTTTCGTCTATACCATTTTTATGTCGTCTTGTTACTTATATCTACCGATATACCGCTTATAATATAGAGATCTGGTTTACTGGGTCTATATATGCAGGCGCTTTACCTGGCAGTGTGTGTGTAATTCCCTCAGCGGTCATTACTTTTAGTGTAAACTCTTGACCAGGCAATATACCTCTGTTCTCTCCATTCAGCATAACTGAAATCTGCATCCTCTCGCCTTTTTCAAGTATCTGATCTCCATCGCCTACATAAGACGTAACCATCCAGGTCCCTTTCGTGGTTGGAACCTTTCCTTCCTTGTAAAGTCCTCTCCAAGCACTATCAGCAGCACTTATCGGGTAGGTCTCATCCGCGGTCATAAAATCCATCGTGATCTTCGACATATCTATTTTCGAATTGCCACCATACATCCAGAACGTGACGAGATCTATACTTTGACCGTTACCTCTCGTATCCATTCCTTTTACTCCATCAGGAGCGAACGCTATCGTATCTATTCCACCGAGCGTCTGGTTTTTTGCATTCTCTGAAGCATTCTGTCCTAATCCCATCAGGACATAACCGAATATTACTGCTACTGCGATGAACGCGATCAAGACTATAGCCGCCTCAATACCGCTGAACGCCCGGTTATCTTTCCGAATATCTATCATCTAATCCTACACCTCCTTTTTTTTAATTATAAAATTTATTTTCCACAGATTTTTGCTATACCGCCAAAACATCCTTCAAAACAGTTACCTAAACCGCTAAAAAGCGAATCGAAACAGATTCCAAAACCGCCCAATGCATCCTCATTTTTTAACATTGTTTTAAACATTTTGTATCACCCTTTTTACCTTTTTATTTTAAAAATTACTTTTGAATCTTTCAAGGATACTTACTTTCCGCATGCCTTCGCGCAGCTACCAAAACCTGACTCAAAACATCTCTCCAAAATACCAAAACATTGCTCAAAGAATCTTCCACATGCACCCAATGCATTCTCCTCATCAAACATTCGTTTAATTTTCATCATCTGTCTCTTAAATGTAATAATACGTCCCGCAGCACATAGAGATTATCGGACCTAAACAGCACCACCCTGCATGCGTACAAATGTATATTATCGGATTCAAACAGAACATCTCATGCCTCCTATGATCATAATCCCTTCCCGGTACACGCAGCAACAATTGGGGCGCATCCATACCCCGTCTCGGCACACCAGCCACCCCACAAAGCAAGGTATCCCATTTTTATCACTTCCCGGTACACGCACTGATTATCGGTGCGCATCCAAACCCACTGCTTGCACAGGCATCTACCAGAATCGCACAGGAAGGCATTTTTTTATTCCCTCTTTTGTCTTTTTACTTTCCACACAACGCTGCGCAAGGTGCAACTCCACAACCCGTTCTAAACATGACATCAACCATGTCTGCAATATACGGCATCGCTTTATCGTCTCTTAGCATCCTTCTAACCTTGCAGAACATTTTAAGTCACCTTTTTTGTTTTTACTTTCCGCACAATGCTGCACAAGGTGCCATTCCACACCCCGTTCTAAACATGACATCAACCATGTCTGCGCATGCGGGCATTGCTTTCTCGTCTTTTAACATCGTTCTAATCTTCTCAAACATTTTTTTTGCCTCCTATTTTGTTTTTTTAAATTTTTCTTCTTCTTTTTTATTACATTATCCTCTTTTGTAACCTTTACCGTAATCGCCAAGATTAGTATTCTGCCATATACCATTGTTTCCATATTTAACATTTAAACACTACTATTTAAATTTTTTCTTTTAATGATACCGCAATACCTGACGATCGATATTTCGAATACCTAATTGTTTCTAAATTAGACATAATAACACTATTATTTATATTTTTTCTTTTTATATATTTAGCCTATCGGTTATATTTTGCAATACAAACCTATTATATTTTTGTAAAAGTTGTAAAAGTAGATCAGCGGTAGAACGGTGCAAATGCTAAGTCGATCCATCTTGCTATTAAAGCGGGAATATACTGCATATCTGCCTGTAATCCCATCAACCCGCCAATACAACCGGTGAGACAACCACCAATGCCGCATAATGGAAGGCCAGGCAAGCAACCTAAGAGGCAGCCGAGTATAGTCATCGCGTTATCGTCCTTAAAAAGACTTTTTAAACTTTTTACCTTTCTCTTTATACTTTTATTATTATCCATATTTATAAATTAAAGATCATAATATTTAAAATTATATCATATACGTCTTAATGTAGGCTAAATTAATAATAAGCCCCTGAAAGAGATAGATTAGGATATGATTACGGAGATAATTTTGAAACGGTTTAAAAAGACCAAAATCAAAAAAAGTTAAAACTCTTTAAACTTGTTGGTCAGAGGCATCATCCATTCACTACCAAAAGATCTTCTCGTTATCTTTATGCCTGGCGGTGCTTGTCTCCTCTTGAACTCGTTCTTTCGTACCAACTCTACGACCGATCGTACTACATCCTTATCAAATCCCATCTGGATGATATCTTCTACGCTTCGGTCCCGGTCTATGTATTCCTTTAAGATAGGATCTAAGACATCATACGGCGGCAGGGTATCTGTATCTTTCTGCCCTTCGCTCAACTCGGCAGATGGCTCCTTATCAATTATTGAATCAGGTATTATCTTTCTATTAGTATTACTATCCTTTGATACTTCTATCTCGTTCCTATGCCAGGCTAATTCATACACCATGCTCTTGTATATATCGCTGATCACCGAGAACCCACCTGCCATATCCCCGTATAACGTGGCATAACCGGTCGCTATCTCACTCTTATTACCCGATGTCAGGACCAGCCAGCCGAACTTGTTCGATAATGCCATAAGCAGGCTCCCTCTTATCCGAGATTGTATGTTCTCCTCAGTCTTATCTCTTTTTACCATCTCAAAATACGGTCTCATCATGTCTAAATACTGCATATAAATCGTATCTATCTGTATCTCCAGCAATTCAATCCCTATATTACCGGCTAAGGTCTTTGCATCGTTAAGGCTCTGTATCGGAGTATATATCGATGGCATAGTTACTCCTATAACGTTATCCTTTCCTAGAGCATCGACGGCAATAGTCGCAACGAGACTTGAGTCTATCCCTCCGGATATACCTAAGACAACCTTTTTAAATCCGTTTTTAATCACGTAATCCCGAGTTCCGAGCACCAGTGCGTTATATACCTCTCCAATCGGAGATAAACTTCCTATACCCATCCTCTCTTCCGTTCTTACTCTCTGTATTTTAGGTTTATCCGTTATTATCGGAAGAGCCGAGACCGCCTTAAAATTAATATCGGGAGAATCCTCAGTTATTCTTTGCATTTTAAGATTTTTAAGATATCGCAATCTTTTTCTGTATATTTTATCTATATCTATGTCTGCAACGATAAAATCTTCGTTAAACTGTCTTCCTTTTGCAATTATTGTCCCATCTTCATCTATAATCTTGCTATATCCGTCAAATATAATCTCGTCCTGACCGCCGACCATATTGTTATGGATTAGTACTGCCATACTATCTTTGGCACGCACCATCAGTATTTTTTCCTTTATAGCGGTCTCTCCCATATAATACGGAGACGNNGATACACTGGTCGTCTAACAGATCGCTGCCTATACTGATACCGACAGGTACGCCTGAAATCTGGTATACGGAGGTTTTACTGCCCTTTTTAAAATAGTTACTCTCATCATACCGTCCAAACATCGATAATCTCTTCTTATAATAGACGTCTACCAGTCTTCCATCATGTATCACCGCAGCAGCATTGTAAAGACCATCTTCATAGAGATCGATATCGACGAACCCGACTATCAGCGTGATATTGCCTGAATGGCCTATAATCTCATTCAGTGATCTTAGCTCTTTATCGATAAATTCTGGTCTGTATACCAGATCTTCTGGAGGATATCCTGGTATTGCAAGTTCTGGGAACGTCAATAGATCTACACCGAGTCTTCGTGCCCGATCTATACCATCCAATATCTTTATAGTGTTACCTTCGAGATCGCCCACCGTACTATTGATCTGAGCGATACCCACTCTAAAGGATTGCATCTAACTCTTTCTCGTCGCTTCTTGTTCTTATATCTTATTATTAAAATTATGAACTAATGATACAAGGCGAGTATAAAAAGAGGAATTATAAAAGATGCAGATAAAAAAAGATACCCGATATCAATCAGATTAAACAGGCTGGGTCTGGGCATAAAAATCTATAAAAAAAAGCCATAAACTCGCTTTTAATTTTATAACCCAGATAAAACTAAGAAAGAGACCAAAAATCAAAAACTTATTTTTATAATTCTATATCATCATCAAAATAAAATAAATAAAGGATTAACCTTTATTTAGTACATACCCATTCCGGGGGGCATGCCGCCCATGCCGCCCATGCCGCCTGGTGGCATCTCTGGACCAGATGCTCCTCCCTTCTTGGAAGCGATAACATCATCTATCCTTATTATCATCGTTGCAACCTCGGAAGCGGAGCTTATCGCCTGTGTCTTAATCCTCAGCGGTTCTATTATTCCATCTTTTAGCATATCTTTAGTCTTACCCGTGATTATGTCGAGTCCGTAGCACTTTTTCCCTTCCTGATGCGCCTTTTTAAGTTCAACGAGAGCGTCTATCGGATCAAGCCCGGCATTCTCTGCCAGAGTTCTGGGTATAACCTCCAATGCCTTGGCAAACTCTTCTATAGCAAGCTGTTCTCTTCCTCCGATCGAGGGAGCGTACTCTTTCAATTTCAAAGAGATCTCGGTCTCGGTAGCTCCGCCGCCGCATACGACCTTCTTATCTTCTATTACCGCAGCAACTACGTGAAGTGCATCGTTGGCACCTCTTTCAAGTTCGTCTAAGATGTGCTCGGTCGATCCTCTCAATAGCAAGGATACCGCCTTGGGGTTCTTGCACTCTTCAACGAAGACCATCTTATCATCGCCAATCTTTCTCTCATCTATCAATCCAGCCTCGCCTAAATCTTCGGCTGTTATCTCTTCCAGATTCGATACGATCTTAGCACCAGTAGCCTTTGCCAGTTTATCCATATCGCTCTTCTTCACGCGTCGAACTGCAATTATCTTCTCTTTTGCCAGATAATGCTGTGCGAGATCGTCTATGCCTTTCTGGCAGAACAAAACGTTGGCACCGGATGAGACGATCTTGTCGACCATCTTTCTCAGCATTCTGTCCTCTTCATCCAAGAACGCCTCCATCTGTTCTGGAGATGTTATCTGGATCTTTGCATCCATCTCGGTCTTTTCGATCTCTAACGATGAGTCTATGAGAGCTATCTTTGCATTTTTAACTTTTTTTGGCATTCCGGTATGCACGACCTCTTTATCTATCACCAGACCATTTACGAGCGTACTCTCTTCTACGCCTTTACCTTCTTTCTTCTCGATATTGATACTATCTACATCTACCGACCCGTTCTCCTCTACTGCCAATATTGCATCGACGCATAAACCTGCAATAGACTCCGATGCCATTCCGGCACTTTTTCCTGTTAAGGATGTCATTGCAATCTTCATCAGTATATCTTTATCATCCTTCGATACATCTATTGCAATCTCTTTTAATACCTCATAACATCTTTCTGATGCCAGTTTAAATCCTTTAGAGATAGTGGTTGGGTGAATCTCCT
>DUJX01000073.1:0-11209 GCA_013329575.1 Halobacteria archaeon
TTACCCGTAGGTAATGCTGGTAATATCTCTGCAATATATAAAGGGTTCAAAGAATTAAAGAGCATAGGTTGGATAGATAAAATACCTAAAATGACAGGAATTCAAGCAGAAGGATCTGCTCCGATTGTAAAAGCGTTTAAAGAGCATAAAGATAATATAATACCCGAGAAAAATCCTGAAACGATCGCTACTGCCATCAGGATAGGCAATCCAATAAACGCTGTCAAAGCGCTCAGAGCGATATACGAATCTGGTGGATTGGCAGAGACGGTAACGGATAACGAGATCGTAGAATCACAGAAAGAGTTGGCAAAATTGGAAGGTATAGGCGTAGAACCAGCATCTGCATCATCGGTAGCAGGCTTGAAAAAATTGTTAAAGAACGGCTTGATCGAGAGTGATGAAAAGATCGTATGTATTACGACTGGTAACCTATTAAAAGATCCTGAAGAAGTGGTAAATGTGTGTGATAAGCCTATTGTCGTAGAAGCTAGCTTTGATGCGGTAAAAAAAGTGCTAAATCTGGTCAAACAAAATAACGGTACTTAAATTTGTGGATATCTATCTTTGGACTATAATTACGTGTATTTTTTATAATATTTGAATAATTATATCTTTTTTCTTTTTTTGGGGTAATATATCCGTCTGATCGGAATCGCGGAAAAATTAAAAAGCTTTTTATAAGATTGTTCTGTCGTTATGATTATACATTAAGATACATCATTATAAATAGTCATTAATCTGTATATTATATTTGTGTAATTCAAATCAGGGGATGGGATACCAGATGATTGAGATTATAATAGGTTTAGCATCAGCTGTTTCTGTATACTCCTTCTTCATATTCTATAAACTAAAAAAGGTATCTGATGCTAATAAAGCGTTTGTTGATAGTTTAAATAACTTATCTATGCGGGAACATTATTTGAAGGAGGAAAATGAAAAACTACTAAAAGATATAGAACAGCTTAACAATCAATTAAAGAACTCTGCCGATGCAACCGTTTTAAATAAAAATCTAGATTTAACCGAGCAATATCAATCGGTTGAAAAAGAGAGAGACGTATTAAAAAACGAGCTGAGTCTTATAAAAAAAGATATTGACGAATTTAACAGGCTTTTCATGGAGATCAAAACAGAGATGAAAAATATGATTAAAGAGCGAGAAGAGATGTACAAAGAGTTAAAAAATCTCCAAATAAAGCTAAACAATGCTATTAAAGAGAAGAAGAATGCAGAGAATGAATTAGACAGGTATCGTGATAGTATTCAAGAAGAGCTTATTCGAATCTATGCTAAGGTCGATTCGATCATGAACAAGGTAGAAGATGAGTTAAAGAGGCTTGCTGACGAGAACAAGTCTTTAAAGAGACGTATTGAAGAAATTTTAAAAGAAGACTCGAGAGAGCGGATCATTGATGATAAAGACAAAAATGATATACTAAATACCAGCATTATGAGTGAACAGGAATCTTTGGTCGGGGATTTTCATGGGACAGCAGAATTTTATAATTCTATAGACCAATCCTTGATAACAGAGTTATCCAGATTACTCAAACAAAAAAACGAATAATTTTCTTAGCATGATGTTCCATTAACCAAGTCTTATATGAAACAGATAATAAAATATGAATGATTTTGTCAAGATAGAGATCGGATCGCAAGTAACAGCATCTCAAATCTACGAAAACTCTATCCAGAACGAGTTAAAAAAGCCAAAATTTTCGATGTATGCTGTTATGGATATAGATGAGGCAGTCGACCTCGGAATCCTCGATAAAGAATATTATCTTGAGTCGAGAAATGTTGCCGAAAGAGAATGGGTTGGAGAAGATGCTAGATCGGACAGTATAAGACAATCCAAATTGGTAGAACAAGTAAGATACCTTAGAGAACTTTACGATGAAGGGCACAAGATGGCATATCCATTATATGAACGGTGGTTACAATGTTTATCACTCGGATACGAAGATGCGTCTCGAAGATGGAGAATCCTACCGAAAAATGAACTCGATCGTATCAATTCTTGCTTAGGAGAGAATTTGGTCTCTCAGACGCTTTATATGGGGTTTCCCGAGATTGGAAGAGAGAATCTCGATGTAATTGCAAGATCTTGGGGACCATCCGCCAAATTGGTCGATAATATCTGTGATCTCTGGAGCGATATCCGTGGCGGGTATATCAATCTGCCAAAAGAAGATATAGAAAATATTAGAGGTTTAGAAGTCCAGGGTAACATGGTAAGAGGAGTTAATCCTGTTGAGTTGGCTATAGATAGAAGTTATCTTATATCCATGATAAAAGAGGCTGAAAAAGAGTTTAAACGATCAGAAAATCTTTTTATGAAGATCAAACATGATATAAAGATCAATGAAGAGCGGTTATCTCTTTTTAAAAACTTTTTTAATACGTTTATTTTAGAAGCAAGAAAAAAATATAATTTATAATAAAAAATTTTTAAATTTTTGTATTAAATTAAAAAAATTAAAAGAAAAAGTTGCATAAGATTAAAGAGATCGAGTCTATAGATCTCAAATGCAAGACCCGGTCAGATGAACGGCTCGAAGTTTTTATACATATCATAGCCACCAGATATGTTTATCGCATCATACCCGTTTGCCCTTAAAATACGCGTGGCAAAATACGACCTTTTACCTGCTTTACAATAGACCCAGATCTCTTTATCTTTTGGTAGTTCGTCTAACCGACCGCGTAGCTCATCTAGAGGAATATTGATCGCCCTATTTATATGCCCTGCCTCAAACTCTCTTTTTGTCCTTGCATCGAGAATAAACGCATCAGTTTTGCTTACTTCATCCCAATGTACGGTCGGAGAATCACCTCTTAGCATGTTCGCTGCCACCATCCCTGCCAGGTTTACTGCATCTTTTGCAGCACCGTACGGCGGTGCGTAACATAGTTCTGCGTCCTCCAGATCATAGACCGTAGCCCTCTTTTGAATAGCCATAGATATGACATCGATCCGTTTCTCTACACCATCAAATCCTATTGCTTGGGCACCTAAGATCTTACCATCATCCGGCGAGAATAACAATTTGATCAGCATCTCTTTCGCGCCGGGGTAATAACTTGCATGGTTTGGAGCGTTAACATATACTTTTCTGTACGGTATCTCTTCCCTAGACTCGTTTATACGTTTTAACGTCTTTTCGCTCGTTCCCGTAGATGCAAGCGTCATGCCCAGTACACCAACGACCGAGGTACCCTGTACTCCTCTAAATTTTACATCTCTGCCAAATATTGCATCTGCTACCAGTCTGCCTTCCCTGTTTGCAGGTCCCGCAAGAGGAACGAGCGTCCATCTACCAGTTACAAAATCTTTTACCTCTATCGCGTCGCCTATCGCCCAAATGTGCTTATCACTCGTCCTCATCTTATTATCAACTCGGATACCGCCAAGATCTCCTATCTCAAGCCCTGCATCACGAGCGAGCTTTACTTCTGGTCTGACGCCTATCGAGAGGATGACCATATCGGCAGCGTAAGATTTACCCGTCTTGGTTATTACGGATATCTTATCATCTTCTGCCTCTTCAAATAGTGCCACCGGATCGTTGAGATAAAGAGATATGCCCTTTGATCTTAGATGATTATGCAACGGCGTGACCATCTCTGGATCGAACGGAGGCATGAGTTGAGGTAACATCTCGACTATACTCACAGAGATACCTTTTGTAAGCAGATTCTCTGCCATCTCTAATCCGATGAAACCACCACCGACGATTATTGCATCTTTAACACCTTTTTTAACGATCCATTCTTTGACCTTGTTGCTATCGGGTATCGTTCTAACCGTGAATATCCCTGGTAGATCGATTCCAGAAATATTTGGCCTTATAGGCGTAGCACCAGGAGATAAGACTAACTCATCGTATTTTTCTGTATAGGTATTTGATGAGACGGTATCTTTAACAACGATCTCTTTATTTGCCCTATCTATTGATATTACTTCATTATTGGTCTTGACATTTATGTTAAACCGTTTTTTGAACATCTCTTTAGATGCAACGATGAGATCGTCATCATTTTTGATTATATTTCCTATATAGTAAGGGAGACCGCAGTTGGCAAAAGAGACATAAGGGCCCCGTTCAAAGATTGTTATCTCTGCCGATTCGGATAGACGTCTTGCACGTGCAGCACAGGAGGCACCTCCTGCAACGCCCCCCACAATTAATATCTTCTTATTATCTTTGTTCATTTTTATCTCCTTATCTGTTATGGATATATATTCATAACATAAAAAATTATTCTTATATTCAATAGATGAATAATATT
Organism: Halobacteria archaeon; assembly: GCA_013329575.1. GTDB lineage: Archaea > Halobacteriota > Methanoliparia > Methanoliparales > Methanoliparaceae > Methanoliparum > Methanoliparum sp8915u. Next base: position 4,300 of record DUJX01000073.1, read on the forward strand.
CCGATAAATAATAGGTTTTTTATCTTATTCTTGTTTATCTAAACATCTACGTTATATCTAAGGAAATTAACCGTTTTATCATATCGATATTTATACTTTTAAGCACAGATGATGCAAGAGCATCAAACTGGTCATATTTTTTAGATTTTTCTCTTTTTATACCTTTTTTATCATATAAATAATCTAAAAATGCATCTTTGAAGCTCTCGTTATGAAATAGACCATGTAGATATGTACCGATCGTTAATCCATCTTTATCAATAGCTCCATCGTCGCTAAAGACAGGATTTTTTGAGATAGTTCTTCCCATATGTATCTCGTATCCTTCTACCTCTTCTCCTTTAATCTTATCCAGGATAGGACCTTTGCCATGAATAACCTTTTTAACCCGTCTCGTTGTCTTATCATACGTGTCAAATATGGTGCAAACATCCAACAAACCTAATCCTGAGATTTCTACAGTTTCTTCGCTATTTTCTACCCCTTTATCGATGATAGACCTGCCTAAAATTTGATACCCGCCACATATCCCGATTATAGGTATCTTTCCACGTTTTGCAATTATCTCGTCATACAACCCGCTCTTCTTTAGTTCTATCAGATCTTCTACAGTATTCTTTGTCCCAGGTATTATTATAGCATCAGGATTACCGAGTTTTTCCGTTAAATCTACATACTTGATATTGGCTCCATCTTCCAGAGGCTCAAAATCCGTAAAATTTGAGATTCTTGGTAGTCTTATGATCGCTATCTCTATGCCATACCCGCTTATCTTATTCTCTATCGAGACAGAATCTTCGCTCGGTATCTTTACGTTTAAATATGGGATGACACCGAGAACAGGTATACCTAGCAACTCTTCTATCTTTTTTATACCTGGTTCTAATATCTTTTCGTCACCGCGAAACTTGTTTATTATGATTCCTTTAACTTGTTCTTGTAGGTCTTCAGGAAGGAGCTTTACGGTTCCGTATATGCTTGCAAAGACTCCACCCCGTTCTATATCAGATACAAGGATTATAGGTGCTTTGGTTGCTCTTGATATAAAAATATTGGGTATATCGGTATCATAGAGATTTATCTCAGCCGGGCTTCCTGCTCCTTCTACTACAACAAGATCGTTATCCTTGCTTAGTCGTATCAAGGCATCCTCTGCTATCTTTGCAAAGTAGTCTATATTGGAATAATAATTTTTTATATCCGTATCTTTAAACGGTCTGCCCATTACCACAATCTGAGAGGTATTCTCCTTACTCGGTTTGAGTAAGATCGGGTTCATCTCTACTATCGGCTCCGATCGGGCAGCTGTTGCCTGTATCGCTTGAGCCATACTTATCTCTCTATCGTCGATCGTAACGTAAGAGTTGAGGCTCATATTCTGTGCTTTGAACGGGGAGACTTTTAATCCATCGTTTGAAAAAATTCTGCATAATGCAGTAACTATAATGCTTTTTCCTGCATGAGAAGACGTCCCCAATATTACCAATATCTTAGAGCCGAACTTGTCATTATTTGTAAGATCCAGATCTGTCATATACCCTCCGTTAATTATTTTAATGAAACCAACTAAACCTTTATTAATACATTGTAATTACACTTTAGATGCTTTATGAAACCCGATCATGGTGGAAAAGTGCTGAGTATCATCGATAAAGAGAACAAAAAGTTAGATGATGTCATAGAATTCAGTGCGAGTACGAATCCGTTAAATATAGATCTAAAAAAAATTATTAAAGAATCTATAGACAAAATAAAATATTATCCTGACGATACTTATACCAAGCTTAAATCATCTATATCCGTATTTCATGATTTGGTCATCCCTCATGAGAATATTACGGTAGGTACCGGATCGATTGAGATAATAAAGAATTTTTCTCATGCTGTTTTAAACAAAGGAGATAAAATTCTAATATTTCAGCCAACGTTTATGGAATACGAGTATTTTGGAAAAATTTTTGGTGCAGAGCCTATCTTTGTCGGATATAACAGGCTTATTAAGGAATTAAACCACGAGTTTTTAAACACCGATAAATTTACTTGGTTTACAAACCTTATAGATCTTAGGAAAAACGATATAAAGGCTGTATTCCTCTGTAATCCCAATAACCCTACTGGTACTCTTATCTATAAGGATAAAGTAAAAGCGATATTAGACGTCTGTAATAAAGAAGGTTGTTATCTATTCATTGACGAGGCATTCATAGAATTATCACGACCAGAAGAAAGCCTTGTTGAGGATGCTATACGAGAAGAAAGACTTTTCGTGCTCAGGTCACTTACAAAATGTTTCTCTATACCCGGTCTAAGGGTAGGATACGGTATAGGTAGCAGATCTTTGATAGAGAAGATAGAAGATGTAAGAATACCATGGAACGTTGGCTGTATCGAATCAGAAGTGGCATCTTATCTGTTAAAGAGCGGTAAACCGTTTTTAGAAGAATCGAGAAGATTTATACTAAGTGAGAGAGAATGGCTTGAGAAAGAATTATCCGGTTTGGGACTTAATGTAATAAAAAGTGATTCTAATTTTTTAATGATTAATATCGAGCCGTTAGATTTAAGATCATCTGAATTAACCGAAATATTGGCAGAAAAAGGAATTATCGTACGAGATTGCAGCACTTTTCGTTGTACGGGCGATTCTTATATAAGAGTGGCTATCCGTAGTAGAAAGGATAACATACGATTGATAGATTGTATAAAAGAGGTCATCTCTGGTATAAAAATAGAAGAGAGGAAATAAGATAGATGGATATAATCTTAACAGCATTTATCTTTGCATTTTTTATAGATTTAGTCTTTGGCGAACCTGGTACGGTATTCCATCCTGTTGTCTGGTTGGGCAAGGTTATAGATAAATTGGCTGGTTTTGGATTAAGCATAAATAAAAAAAATGCCAAAAAAGCGTATGGTTTTTTTATCTTGGTTTTTTTATCCATCATCTCTATCTTATTGGGATATCTCATTCAGACGATCTTGGTCGATTATCTAGATCCGCTTATCGCTATCCTTATTCTGGCTTACCTTATTAAAAGTTGTTTCTCTTTTAATCTCCTCGTAACTTCTGCTTATTCGGTATATACAGCGTTGAGGGAGAATAACATCGAAAAAAGTCGAGTTTTGGTAGGTAATATCGTCAGCAGAGATGTTAGCAATCTAAATAAGGAAGAGATAATCTCTGCATCAATAGAATCGACGGCTGAAAATTTTGTTGATAGTTTTTTGTCTCCTATCTTTTATTTTCTCCTGTTTGGTCTTCCGGGAATATTCTGTTTCAGAGTGGTTAATACTTTGGATGCGATGATAGGTTATAAAAACGAAAAATGGTCAGATATTGGTTTTGCATCTGCCAAATCGGACGATATACTCAATTTTATACCGAGCAGGATCTCTGTGGCGTTGCTTCTGATTTCATATATTCCATGGTATGTCAAAGATCGAAGATATCGGGATAAGCAACAAAATCGCCACATGCTCAAAAATATATTAAAAGAGAGAAAGAATGTTGAAAGTCCCAATTCCGGATACCCGATGGCATCCATAAGCGAGATATTAAGGGTACGATTGACAAAACGATCTTATTATCTGCTTGGAAGCGATTATAATTACCCTCTGACTGAAGATATAATAAAGACCATAATTATAGTCTCGATCTCCTCTCTAATAACGGCTGTCATCTCTGTTTTGACGTTGTATTATGCTAGCCTTCCGTTCTTTATCTAATCTATGCAGAGGCTTAAAACCAGATGTATGTGTCCTCATCTAATACCAAAAATTCCTGCTTTTTATATTGCCTTGCGATCTCATTTAACGTTTTTTAGATAAAAAATAAAAAAAAGTTTTTGCATATTATAAATTACTCATTTTTACTCATATAAGAAACTCTTCTATAAACGTCTTGAGCGTTCCGTACTTTTGAGCTCCGCTCATCTTGTATCGTCCATCAACAACAATCGTAGGACTGGCATTAACTCCCAGAGCATAGGCTCTTTGCATATCACTTAAAACGGCGTTTTTTGCTCGATCACTCTTGAAGTCATTCCTGAACCTTTCCATATCCAGACCGACATCCATGGCGCAGTCCAACAGAACATTGTCATCGGCGATGTTTCTTGCTTCTGTTAGGTGTGCCATCTGAACCCTGTCAAAGTAATCCCAGTGTGCATTCTGCCCTCCAATCATCTCAGCGCTCTTGCATGCCATAAGACCCGGCATCGAATAAGGATAATCGAACCCCCTCTTCTCCATTAGATCCGCCCTTATCCTATGTTCATCATCGTTCTCATTCGCTGCCCTCCAGTGGTTAAGTATCTCTCTCCTGCCAGATTCTTTTGAGCCGAACATGTCCGATATACTGTTTTTCTCAGGCGCAAGAGCAAAAGCCCTGTGTATTACCTCTATCTCAGGGTATTGTTTTACAATACTCCTCATCCTTGGAGAAAAAGTGTAAGCCCATGCACACAGCACATCATGGAAGAATTCAATCTTCATAATTTATCTATTCGTTGTCTGTTTAAATATTTTTCTCCAAAAGAGAGACGGTGTGTAGTCCAAAAAGTATCTTATATCTGTTATAATTGCCTAAATGTGAGACTAACAATAAAAAAGATGAACTGATTGATCAAGTCCAGTATAAATCCAGTATTAAAAAGTAGAGACAGTTATGACAAGATAAATATACATTGCTTACCGATTCCACATTATTTTAAATATAGGAAACAATAATACATATTGAGGTGAAAAATATGGCAAATAGAATAGTTAATACATTATGGGTTGTGGTTGTAGCGCTGATAGCATCTCTGGTATCTATACTTCTCGGTATATTGTATTTTGGAATAACCTTGTGGGTAATAAAGGTAGCAACCGAATTCTTTTTTAGTGCTACTGTGGATGCAAACTGGGCTGTCCTGGCATCTGCGATCATCGCCACAGGCGCAATACTTGCCGGAGCTCTCGAGCGAAAGGCGGATTAAAAATCACAAAATCCATTTGCGAGATGATAGACTGGCAGATTAACATCTCTTCGATTAACGAACGGGTATGAATGATTTATCTCACGGATTAAAGATCCAGAGATTTCTTCTCCATACCCGTTTACGGGTTCTTTGCCATTACCCAATAAATAGCTCATTAGTTCCAAAACGACATAGGCATATACTCATTGTGAGGAGCAAGAATATAGGTAAGATTAAAAGTCCGTTGGATACTATAAAAAAGATAAAAAAAAGTCTTTTGATACAAAAATTAGTAAAGTGCGTGCCAGAAGGCACGAACCTTTTATAAAATGATTTATTAATAAATATGCCTTATACAGATGAGTGATCAAGGTCTTGCGGCCGGTTTAATATACAAAGACCCTTTTGCCCTTCTTACGGATAAATCCCCTGCATATTTTTCAAGGATGGCATTCTCTTTTGTCTCTTTACCAACATATTTGAAGGTAGGCAACCGATCTATCACGTCTCCCATCACGATCACCTCGCCGCCGGTCATCTCGCCTCCAGGCATTATGGCATCTCCTTTTATGGTTATCTTCCCTCCGCTCATCTCCATACCCGCAAGCATATCGGCATCTCCCTCTACTATGATCTCACCACCGCTCATTTTCTCGCCTAAGTAAAGTCCCACATTGCCTTTTATGGTTATCTTTCCCCCGCTCATCCCACTCAACGCGCCTCTGTATGCACTACCGACATAATCTTCTGCATCTCCCTCTATGATTATCTCTCCACCAGCCATCTCTTGGCCTGTCCACGAATCGGCATTGCCTTTTACGGTTATCCTTCCGCCTTGCATCATGGCACCGCAACGCATATCTACGCTACCTTCGACTACGATCTCACCCCCGGTCATCCCTTCGCCTATTCTTTTTATCCGGTACGCATTGCCTTTTATTATAATCCTCGTCTCATCTATTTTAGCGGTTTTATCCCCGTCTACGGATACATCAAATATATCTCTTAGTTTTACGACCTTGTTTCCCAAGTAAAGATCCAACTCTTCTATCTCTTCTTTAGTCTTATTTGAAAAATTATCTGGAGTTATCGCTTCTGCCTCTACAGGGATGCTCTTATCATATTTTAAACTCAAAATTATCTCTTTCATGCAAACCTCACCTTATAATCTGCTCTTGTTCTAACCTGCCACCTATTTTAGGATTGGTCTTTACCATATGCGGATTGGTAAGATATACATCGCTGACACCATAATTGTTAAGACTGACCGTATAATAATTCGCAAACCAGTCTTTAAGATCGTCTTCTATTAATTCGTAATACCCATCAAACTCGGCATTAGTCCAATACGTCTTTCCTGAGACTATCTTTACTATCTGTCCATCTTTGACGAGTATCTCTCCACCTTTTATCGTATATTTTGCTGCAGAGAACGCTTTTTCAACTTTATCATACTCTTTTGATGGATCTATCTCATCAGGTTTTATATCATATATCGCAACGTCCGCGTCTGCTCCAACACCCAAATGTCCCTTCTCTTTCAGCTGGTACGATCTTGCCTGTGCAGCACGAGTAACTATAGCAATATCGTTCCAATCGTACTCTCGGTCCAAAGACGGAAGTATTGCTCGTTTATTGACTGCATTATTTACCTGAGCGATCTCTTTTTCTCTTCTCTCTTTGCTCATCAAGAGTGATATTATCTCAGGATATTTAGTAAACGGCGCACCGTTTGGATGATCCGTTGTTAGCCAGACCTGGTATGGATCATTTATCAGCAAAGCCGCCTCCATTCCTATAGCCCACTGGATAACGTTGACCGGTACCGTTGGAGAGTATATCTCAGGTGTAACCCCACCACCGGTCTCAAGTTCCGTATCCGAATTGCTCCATTTAAAACCGGTTAGTTTCTGTAGACCAAACTCCAATGCACCATCTCCGGTCATCGT
>DUJX01000073.1:11266-12388 GCA_013329575.1 Halobacteria archaeon
AACATGATGTGCGTTATGTGAAGAGGCTCTCTACTTCGCTGCGTCTTGAACCCGCTGGCAAGTTCCATCGTTTCTGTGGTTATCGCATAATTCCCTGGTTGCCCCAACCGGTTTGTATGAAGATGTATAGGATGGGGAAGATCCAAAATCTCGTTTACTTCCATCAGACTGGTGATAATCTCTCTCGGGGTAACCCCAAAATGAATGACCTGATCGTCGAGCGAGTTTACGTTCTTGCCCCATTTCCAATTCTCGCCTCCGCCAGGATTAACAATCTTTATTCCGTATCCTTTAGTTGTTTTTAATACCCATGCAACATAAGCAGCGAGTTTGTCTATCTCGCCCCGGCTCACATATCTCATTACAAACCAGTTGAAACCGAATAGAGGCAGGGCCAGTTTATCTATCATGGGTATGTCTCTCAGCTCTTCGTGTGTATGCATTGCTGACAATGGAGGCATGGCAGGCTCTACTGCTAATGTGTATCCCATTATACTATAATCGTAACCTTCAGAATAGACATTTTTTACAGAATAACCAGAATACGGCATTGTAATAGCTGTTTTAGGCTTTAACCCTCTTCTTCCATCTTCTGGACGGATTAACCTCCCCGTATTGACTTTTGTCCCAGCTATATGAGAATGACCCTCAACACCGCCTGGAAGTACCAATAATCCATTTACATCCAGAACGGTTGGATTCTTCACATCATCGACGATCTTTCCGTTCTTTATACAGATGTCCCTCTTCTCCTCTTGTATATTGTTCAAAGGGTCAAAAACTATCCCGTTTTTTATTATAAGCTCACTCATAAGATCACATCGTATCTTTCTTCTATCATATAATAATGTTCTTAATATCTTATATCTCTTATTAGACAATAAATATTTCTATAATTTCTATACCACTCTTTCACTCACGATTTATAAGCTTTTTTACTATCATTATTTTATAATCTTAATGTAACTCTTCGTTGATGCGCTGAAAGATCGCTCGGTATATTGGTGTATCTCCATATGACCGTATATTTAATCTTGTTGTTCTCTCACACCTTTTTATAGAACTTTCCAACGTATTAATAACCCGTCATCCATCTCATCAAACTCGATCAGTCTCAATCGT
>DUJX01000019.1 GCA_013329575.1 Halobacteria archaeon
TTATGGCCGTTAGTCATGAATTTTAGAGGAGAACGGGCTTACTCTTGCAGCGTCGAGACAGAGATAGACATGACTGATGCAGAAGATTTTAGGCAAGATAAGATGAAAGAGACCGGGGTCCATATCAGTATAAATTCTTTGATAATCAAAGCCGCAGCGGATATATTAAAAAATTTTCCGATCCTCTGTGGTACACGGGCGGACAGATTAGATCGGATCGTATGTACAGACCCTAACANNCAATAGGCATCCCTATCCAGATAGGTGATACGATTCGTGATTTAACCGTTGAAAAAGCTAATCAAAAGGATCTACTTGAAATATCAAAAGAGCTGGACGAGAGGGTACGATATATAAAAGAGGCGGGGACCCAGCCGATGTTTGATGAGAAAAAACCATTTGAAGAGCGGAGACCTGTCTTTGTCATCAGCAATGTAGGAACGATCGGGCCTGTCACATCGGGTTTTGGCCAGCTAGGCGGGGATATAACGAGCATGTTGGGGATCTTAAGTATTCTGAAAAAGCCTGTTGTGAAGAACGATGAGATCGTGATCAGAAAGATGATGAATGTAATTCTTTTATGGGATCACTTCGCTATGTTTGCCAGCACGCCGGTTGAGTTCTTAACCGAGCTTAAGAAAAGATTAGAAGAGCCGAATACCTATCTCGGTTAAATTTTAATATAACTAATACCGCCGATGAAAGAAGGATTTATGCCATAAATCGATTCTTATAAGACATAAAAATGGGTAAAAGAGTAGATAAAGATTATATTCGGCCTATGCTTTATTTGATCCGATACGATGAACTGGCATTAAAGTCTGAATATGTCCGAAAAAAATGGGAAGATCGGCTGATAAACAGCATAAAGGGGCGTATTGGATCTTGTAATATACGCCACGAACGGGGTAGGATCTGGGTATACTCTGAGGAAGATATATCATCCAAGTTAAGGACAATACCAGGCATTCATTCTTTTTCTTTATGTTATTCGTGCACTTTGGAAGATCTTAAAGAAAATCTTCTAAAATTTGTCGGAAGATCGTTAAACAACGAGAAGACATTTGCTTTAAGAGTTAAAAGGACAGGAGATCACGATTTCACCTCACAGGATGTAGCCAGAGAGATGGGTGCCATAATCCAAGAAGAGTATCCTTTTTTATCTGTTGATTTGGAAGATCCTGAAAAAGAGATTTTTATAGAGATAAGAGACAGAGATTGCTATATTTTCGATAATATAATTAAAGGNNAAAGAGATATTCATAGAGATAAGAAATAGCGATTGTTATATTTTCGATAATGTAATTAAAGGAGTTGGTGGATTGCCTGAAGGGGTCGAGGGTTCTGTATTAGGTTGTCTATCTTCCGAATTGGATTTACTTGCTTGCTGGATGATGATCCAGAGAGGCTGTAATATATCGGCGATATCAACTGATAAAGATCTCAGCAGATCTGAGGATCTATTGCAAGTTTTAAGAGAATTTAAACCTGATATAGAATCAAGTATAGTCAGAGATAAGGATGATCTCTTTCTGATCTCTAAAACTAAAAAAGCCCTCGGCATCGTGACGGGTGATATTAGGATACCATCCTATCTTCAAGATTTTTCTAAAGAAACTCAAAAAGATGATAACAAATATAAAATCCCAATTTATCAGCCATTGATTGGTTTAAAAAAGGAACATGTAGACAAATTTGAGAAAATTTTAAAGATTAATCCAAATATAAATAGAGAGTATGATTTATTGGATGAAAGACCATTTTCCAAGATTGTTTCTCTGATGTCTGACGGAATAGATTCTCCCGTGGCTACGTATCTCTTATTGGATAAAGATGTAGATGTTATTACAGTTCATTTTGATAATTCTCCTTTTATCGGCCGAGAGAATTTACAAAAATATAAAAAAATAATAGATCATCTTGATAAATCATTTAACAAGGATATCAAAGCATATGTGATCCCAAACGGCATAAATTTAAGATCATTTGCCGAAGATTGTAAAGAGAGCCTCCGTTGCATCTTATGTAAGAGGATGATGCTTAAGATTGCAGATTATATCGCAGATAAAGAATTGGCGGATGGTATTGTTACAGGTGAATCTATCGGTCAGGTAGCATCTCAAACTTTACATAATCTCTGTGTTTTAGACCAAACGGTTGAAAAACAGATAATACGTCCTTTGATAGGAATGAACAAGATAGAGATAATAGATATTGCTAAACTGATAGGCACTTATGATACTTCTATATCTCCAAACCTGGAATGCAAGATCGTCCCTAAGAGACCGGCTACTTCTGCAAGACTGGATGATGTGATACACGAGGAGGCCAAGATAGATATGAAATCTTTAATTAAGGAGTCTATAAATAACGCGTATTTGTTAGATTAGCAAATTTGCAATTTTGAAGACGGATAAGGCTGTGTAAACCAATTATGAGCAATGATATAATCAAAAATAAGATTATTAATCTTAAAAAAGAGATTAAAGATAGAAAAAAACTTCTAATATCTTTTTCAGGAGGGATAGATAGCAGTTTATTGGCCAAGGTCGCAAAAGATGTTTTAGGTTATAATAACGTTGTATGTGTCTTTTTTGATTTCGAGTTGATACCGAGAAGCGAACGAAAAACGGCTGAGGAATTCTTAAAAAAGAATCATATCCGATACAGAATAGAAAAATTCCCGATTATGAGTGATGAAAATTTTATAAAGAATACGATAATCCGATGCTATATCTGTAAAAAAGCATCATCCCGACTTTTGAAAAAGATAGCGATGGATGAGGGGATAGAACATATAGCAGATGGTGTTAATCTATCCGATTTGAACGATTACAGGCCCGGAATTATAGCATCAGATGAAGAAGGGGTATGGCACCCGTATCTCGATATTGGTATCAATAAAGAGGAGATAAGAGCGATTTCAAAGATGATGGGACTGCCTTTGTGGGATAAACCGTCCTCTGCCTGTCTAGCATCGAGGATACCTTTTGGTGAGGAGATTTATAAAGAGAAGATCTCTATGATAGAAGAGGCGGAAGGTTTCTTGAAGATGTTGGGATTTGAAGATATAAGAGTACGAAATCCGGGAAGATTGGCACGAATAGAAGCACGTAATGAGTATTTTAATGATATTATTCGAGATAAAGAGGTTATAGTAAAAAAATTTAAAAATATGGGGTTTGAATACGTTCTTTTGGATTTAAACGATCGTAAATAATCTTGATTTAGCCTAAGATATTATATAAAGCAATATATGGATGAATAAAACGAATATGTTTCATTGGTTTTTAGTATTGATAATTAAAAAGATAAAATAAAAGAATAAAAGGAAAAAAGGAGAAAGGATTAAAAATTGGATAAATACTTTTTTAATTTTTTTAAATGTATGCTGAAAATCCTTTTCCTAGCATCTCGTAACCTGTTACCAGTTTCATTATCTCGTTGGTTCCGTCTGGAACGGTCATCATCCGTGCGTCTCTGAAATATCTCTCTAACGGCATCTCTGTAGATAGACCCATACCACCGTGGATCTGCACTGCCAGATATGTGGCTTTTACGCATCCATGACATGCATAGACTTTTGCCTCGGCAGAAAGACGTCTGGCTTCTGGGAGACCTCTCTGAACAGCAAATATTGCATTATAACCGAGCAACCTTGCCGTATCGACAAAGACCTGTATCTCGTAAAGCATCTCCTGTATAAGCTGGAATTTACCTATCTGCTTGCCAAACTGTACTCTCTCCTTTACATATTTTTTGGACGCTTCCAGTGCGGCCTCGGCTATCCCAACAGCACCTAACGCCATACCAGCCCTTGCAGGAGTCAAAAGCGCCGTTGCAGGAGCCATTTGAGCAAACATACCCATGAATCCTTCCAAACTTTTACCAAATTCTTCAAGCACTCCGCTGCTCATTGCATTTCCGAACAGGTTATTCATCTCATTCTCGACCGGGGCCTCACAATCTTCAAAGAATAGTTCTCCTGTGGGGTCTGCATTCCACCCGATCTTATGCAATAGACTGGATCCGTATGGTGACTCCTCTTTATCTACAAGTATAAAAGTTGCCTCTCCATCTATCTTTGCACCTACGAGGGTCATATCCTCTATCGTGGCGTTACTTATCCATGTCTTGTTCCCGTTTATAACATATTTATCCCCTTTTTGCACAGCAGTCGTCTCGATTCCTGATGTATCACAACCATGAGCAGGCTCACTCTCACCAAAACATCCAATCAACTCGCCTCTTTCCATCCGCGGTATCCATTTGTCTTTGACATCATCGGTAGCAAAATTGACCAGTATTCCCGGTAGTGCAGTCATCCCAAAGAGTGGAAGAAGAGATGCCCATACTCTCGATAGTTCTTCTGCAACAATTCCATACATTATCATATCGCCGAAGAGCTCGGTTATACACTCCATATCATAACCAATACCTACTTTTCTTAATTTTCTCATGATACCCAGCGCTTCTTCTCTCGTCAAGGCTCCTTTTTTGTCCATATCGTCGGCTATCGGTGCTATCTCTTTCTGTAAAAATTCTCTCAGGCTGTCTCTAAACAATTTTTGATCTTCATCAAACTCGAAATCCATAATGTATGGACATTTAATGATAATATATAAAGTTTTCTAAATAATTTAGAAGTATTATAATTGATTTAAAAATAATATTCTATACTAAACGGATGTTACATTCTTACAAGGAAATATAAACTTTATTCTTGGTCTTTTTTAAAAAAAAAGAAGTATTTAAAACAAGAAATTTGGATATACACTTAATCTGTAAAATATTAAAAATATAGCTTGGCTTATCAACGATTAAGTTGCGGGTTTGCAGAAGAAGGGTTTTATATAAAATTATGATAAAGCCCATCGATGATCTTCTCTCCGTATTATTAATATCAGTATAATGAACTTGTATTATGCGCATCAAACAATGAATCTATCGAAACATAATAAAAATAGACCTCTTGCGTAATTACAGATATTCTATAATTATAGCTAATCTAGATCCCACTCAATTAGGCAATAAATTTATTCAAGTCAAATCCTAAAGAGATCATCACTTTTAGATTGATCAATCCGGAGACGATTGATGTCATATCATCGTATCTTTTAAGTTTATTCCTGAATTTATTTCCCATGATCCTGAACTTCTTCATCCTTCCAATCACGTGTTCTACGACTACTCTCGCTTTACTAATCCTCTTATTGTACCTTTTATCCTTTTTCTCAAGAACTTTACCTTTCTTTTTCTTTATCGGGATTTTCGATCTCAATAAGGGGAAATCTTTATCTATTCCCTGATAGCCTGAATCAGCGTTTATTTCTACATCTTTTGGGATAGGAGGATGTTTATCCTTGAACAGATCATAATCATGTTTTCTTCCATGAACATAACCCGTTTTATGGATGATCAATCCGTTTTTGTTTGTCATTATCTGCGTTTTGACCGTATGCCTCTTCTTCTTTCCAGAATAATAACTCTTCCTTTTCCTTTTATTCTTTGGTCTCGGAATCTCCTGTTCTGTTGCATCTAAGAATACTTTCATTTCTGGAAAGTATTTTAAAAGCTCATCCTCATCGTTTATCTTTTTCGTTACCTCGTGAACTCTTTTCGGTAATGGGATACATTCCTCTACTAAAGGCTCTAAATGTTTTATATCCCTCTGCACATTGCTCTGATCAAGGTTAAAAAGAAATCCAGCTAGCGTATAGGTGATGTACAATCTATAATAGACCATAAGCATAAGAAGACGATCTCTTAAGTTTAATTTGAACTTTCTTCCTTGTCCTATTCTGTTTTTTCTGTCTTTTCTATCAAGTCTATTTTTCTCGTATTCCCAGTATTTTTCTTCTATTGTTTGATATAATCTATCAAACTCTTCAATGCTCAGCCCTGTAAACGTACTGAATACCTTTGGATTTTTGAAGACCAAAATATAACTCATCATTTATTATTTCATCCTTGATCGATCATTCTCTTGATGAAATAATATGTTTTGTATGTCTAAAAAGTTAATTATGCAAAAGGTTTAATAAATCAGAGATACGATTATATATTGTAAATAAAATGTGTAATATGACTTATGGCTGTATAAGCCATTTGCTTGAATGATTTATAAAAAGAGATATCAATGAGAGGATTCTTGATTGTTGGGAACAATGCAGTAAGCGATCCGTTCAATCTTAACGATCTTCCTGGCAACGGACGAATGGATATTCTATGCAGGTTTGTCGCCCAATCGCTATTTATCTCTCATGGCATAAGACGGGATGTTGAGGTCTATCTTTTATTACTCGGCAATCCAGATAGACCAAAAGCTATAAAAATCTCTGGACGATACGTCAAAGGGATGAATCCTGATGAGAGAAGTATCGGAGGATTGATCAACAAGGCGTTAAGTATCACTTCTACGGATAAATGGGTTAAGAGTACTCCAGGTATCTTTGTATCGGGAAAAGATTTATCGCGTTTATTAACAGAGATCTCGGACGAGAAGATATATAACACTATGGCTTATTTACGAGAGGATGGAGCAGATATACGATATTTTCTTAAAAAAGAGATGGATAAGATGAATAACAACATCTTTTTTATCTTGGGAGACCATTTAGGATTAAAAGATGATGAAGAACGGGTTGTATTAGATAAGACATATAATATTGTAGCAATACCAACCGTATCGCTGCAGGCAGATCAGTGTGTGGTCATAGTAAACTACGAGTTTGATCTTTTAGATGCAGCTAAAAATACATCCTATTAAAATATACTAATAAGGTGTTAAGACCGTTTGAAACGTTTGAAAATATCTAATAAAATACGATTGAATATGTTATAATAGATGTATCCTAAATATGTTTTCTTCTAACCGTTTTTATGAAACAATCTTTATGAAATAATCTATTTTATTACTCTTTTTTACCATCACGTGTATAGAGTTCTTTTCTTCTTGCCTCGAGCAGATTATTCTCCTCGTTCATAAACTCAGCCGCGGATAGTATCTTAACCCCGACATCTTTCGAATAATCGTATACTCTCTTTATCTTATCTTTAGACTTTAAATCCCTCATAAAATGATGGTCTATTATTATCTCTCTTACCTTTGTATCGCTCATTATCTTCTCCAAATTTTGGATTGACCTTTCTAACGTGGTATATGAGTAAGACATACCGAGCAGATAAGTCATAGGACCATCTACAAACAAGATATCCGGAGATTTTTCGAGTATAAACCTTACCTGATCATCCATCGCCGGGCCCTCTACATCGCTCGTAAACAAAAAACTTTTTTCTTCCACCGAAACAAAGACCTGAATGACGTATCCAAGCCGCGCATCAACACCATGAAATACAGGATCTGAAAAACAGACGTATGTCCCATCGATCTCAAGCTCTTTTCCGTCTGCTATAACCATGGATGGTTTTTCATCGTTGTTTATATTCGAAATGTTCTTCAATAAGGTCTCTGCTCTGTTCTTTTGACTTTTGTTTATAGATTTACCATAATCTTTTATAAAGACTGTTTTTTCTTTAAAAAGGTCTGTCGCTAATGGATTGTAATGGTCATAATGATAGTGTGTTATAACGAGATGGTCGCTCTTTTTTAGATAACGTTCTATCTTGATCCGTAATTCTTCTTTTTTATTTATCTCAACAGGATGCGGGGGAAGACTGAACCTTTTAGGAGCCAATTCTACTCCTGGATCTATGATCATCGATAGATTATCTGTCTCTAAAAAAGTAGACATAGACCGTGCTCCCATGCTCTCGGAAGCTAATATATTAACGGTAAAGACCATTTTAAATGAAATTATTTATTTATATAGATCTTATAAATCAGACAATCTTTTGAACGAAAAAAATAAAATAAAAAAGAAGAGGAAAATCCAAGATTACACGTATATGCTTCCAGATTGCAACTTCTTGTACGAGTAATGCGCCCCGCCCTGTATCACGCTCTCGACCGCTATCAAAAAGTCGGTCATCAATACGATCTTTCTCTCGTTTCGTATAGCGTTCATTCCTGCCTCGGTAGATATTGCTTTAATATCAGCACCCGTAGACCCTTCGGCAAGCCGAGCGATCTCTCTTAAATCAACATCTTTTGCGATAGGCATATTCTTCGTATGGATCTTTAATATATCGATCCTGCCTTCCAATGTTGGTAAAGGTACCTCTATCAGCCTATCAAACCTACCGGGACGGAGCAATGCGTCATCCAGCATATCTATCCGGTTGGTCGCTGCTAGTATCTTTACGTTGCCCCTCGTATCGAAACCATCAATCTCTGCGAGAAGCTGCATTAATGTCCTCTGTACCTCTCTGTCTCCAGATGTGGTATCATACCGTTTAGATGCGATGGCATCGATCTCATCTATAAATAAGATCGTCGGAGCTTTTTCCCTGGCCAACTGGAAGAGCTCTCTGACCATCCGAGCACCCTCACCAATATATTTTTGGACCAACTCTGACCCGACAACACGTATGAAAGTAGCCTCTGTCGAGTTAGCTACTGCCTTTGCAAGCATCGTTTTACCCGTTCCAGGCGGCCCATATAACAAAACACCGCTGGGTGGATTTATACCGATACTATTAAACAGATCAGGCCGTTTTAACGGTAGCTCTACAGTCTCTTTTATAGCCTTAATCTGATCTTTTAATCCACCTATATCGTTAAAGCTTATATCCGGAATATTAACTACCTCCATTCCATAGACCGACGGATCCTTCGGCATAGGTATAATATCAACAATTGCAGAAGTTTGTTGATTTAATACAACGTTATCTCCTACCGTTAAATTCTTATCAAAAGATTTAGGTGCGTTCACCATAAATCTTGGACCCGCACTACTCTTTATAATAACTCTATCCTCATCTAGTATGTCCAACACTGTTCCTAAAAGTAAAGGAGGCATATGCATCCTTTCAAGTTCATTTCTCAGTCTTCTATTCTCTCTCTCATATTGTAATCTATAATTTTCAAAAGATCTTTTTTCCTCTTCTAACTTCTCACATAGTTTCTTTAATTTTAAATTTTTATCTTCGAGTTGATTTATACGATCCATCAAGTATTTTTTAAACTCGTCATCCGTATTGTATTCCATCTTTTATCATACCCATAAGTTATTTTAGTGATTATGATATATATTCTTTTTGGAGTATAAATTATGGATTGTGAGATTTGTGGAGAGAGTATAAAAGGAGAGGCAACAACCATTGAGATAGACGGTACGATCCTAAATGTCTGTTCAAAATGCTCTAAATATGGTAAAAAGATATATACTAAGAAAGATGCAACGAGTAAGAGACCTTTAGGTCAAAAAACAACTTTTAAAACGACAAAAAATGTTATTGAGATCAAAGAAGAGGTCGTCTCGGATTATAACGAGATAATAAGAAGAGAACGAGAGGCAAGAGGATGGGATCAAAAAGATCTCGCCAAAAAGATTAATGAGAAGGAGAGTATTATTAAAAAGATAGAGAGAAGAGATATCGGTTTAGACGATACGGTCAGAGAAAAACTCGAGAAGTTGTTTAAAATAAGACTGACAGAACCTATAAAAGACGTTCATACGTATAAAGGCGATAATGTCAAAAAAGATCTTACATTAGGCGATGTTGTCAACATAAAACGAAAATAGGGAAAGATGGTCTTTATATGAAGATTTCTGTATCTATAACAGAGGCAGTGGATCTATTGAAACATGGTGATGTAGTAGTTTATCCTACCGAGACCGTTTACGGTTTAGGCTGTGATATCTATTCTAAAAATGCTGTAAAAAAGATCTATGAGATTAAAAAAAGGCCGTCTGATAAACCTTTGTCTATCGCTGTAGCCGATTTTGACACTATAGAGGATCTTGCTTTCATACCAAACAGAGATATATTGCGCATTCTTTTATCGAGACCAATCACCGTTGTATTAAAAAAGAAAAGATCCGTTCCTGATTATATTACTGGAAACTCAAATAAAATAGGTATTAGATTACCGCAACATCCGATTGCTTACGATCTTATCAAAAATTTTGGATCTCCTATTACTTCTACAAGCGCAAATATTTCTGGCGGTGCTCCACCTAAAAGCATAGACCAAGTTATGCTCGATATTCCTTTTATAGATGGGGGGGTAGTCTCTGGTATTCCGTCTACCGTCGTTGATTTAATCGATAAAAAGATAATACGAAGCGGTATCGACGATGATTTTGTTATGAACATATTAAAAGATTTTATGAGAAAGATATAGACCGATATGGATGGTGTCAACGTATCTTATATATATGTGTGTTTTATAAGATGATCTTACTTAGTTGATGAGGGATATCTGGAGTAGATTATGAAAAAAACAAGTTTATCAGGTATTGGTATCTCTGTTGGCATAACGGTTAGAGACGATAAAGGCATAGTCGATACGATCGGTAGCATATTGCACCAGTTAAGATTGCCTGACGAAATGGTAGTAGTAGATGCTTTTTCGACCGATGGGACGAAAGAGGCGATAGAAGAGACGATCAGTTATTACGATTATTTAAAGATACCGTTTATATTTATCCAAAAAGATGGTAATATCGCTGTAGGAAGGAACGAGATTATAGACCGATCGTCATGTGAATACGTGGCAATGACCGACTCTGATTGTATAATCGATTACAAATGGTTGTATGAGCTTGAACAATCTGTTATGCAGGATCGGACGATAGATGTCGTAGGTGGCTCTGCAGGAGTATTCGGTGATAGTGTCATATCGGATATAAAAGAACATAATCCGGCATTTGTGGATGTTAACGGAGTAAAGATCGATTATGCGCATCAAACCCGAAACGTCCTACTCAAAAAAGATACAATAAAAAAAGTAGGCGGTTTTAATCCAGATTATGTATTATTCGAAGATATGGATATCATGTATAGAATAGCAAAATCCGGTGGTAATATTGTCTACAATCCAAAAGCAAGAATCTACCATAAGAATTCTGCTAATATTGAGAGATATATGGTAAAAACATTAAACAATGCAATATGGAGTGCAAAATTTGCTATGGATCATCCAGACACGTTTGGTGGTGAATCGACGGTTGGTAAGATGGTTGGAAAAGCATTGGTTGAAGGATTGACTGGTGTCATGATGGTTATCGCCGGCACTCTTATAGATAAATCGGATATATCTAACCCTGTTGAGCGTCTATTTCACGGGTTGACCGGTATAATCGAAGGAGTGATCGATGAGTTGACATTTCCAATAGATCAAAAATCCCGCTTGATGCAGATGCTCAAATCGTTGATTGATCGGTAGTATTAAATGTAATCTTAATCAATAATCGGTATATAACAATGGCTTTAATGTCTTTATCTGCACGACCATTTGCACTTTGGAAGTGTTATCATGT